>CAZAAF010000249.1:0-4708 GCA_964482575.1 uncultured Verrucomicrobiota bacterium
CTTGGCCTCGCGGATTTCCCGCTCCACCGCCGGCGCCAGGCGGATGAGGTTGTTCTTCATCAAATAATCATGGGCGCCGGATTTCATCATCGACACAGCCGTGTCTTCCCCGATGGCTCCCGACACAATTAGAAACGGGATGTCGAGCCCCGTTTGCTGCAACAAGGCCAGTGCGGCCGCGGCGTCGAATCGAGGCAGGGAATAGTCGCAAATCACCACGTCCCAGGATTGGCGAATCAACGCCTCCTGCATTTCGCCGGCTTCTTCAATGCGCTTCGAACGCACATCATAGCCCGCCTTGTGCAAGGTCCGAACAATCAGGTCCGCATCACTCTCCGAATCCTCAATGATCAAGAGGTTCAGCGCTCCGGTCATCCCAACCTCACTTTCGGCGGCGGCTCATTCAATTGCAGCCAGTAATCCCCCCATCGCTTGATAGCCGCGTCAAATTGAGTAAAATCCACCTGTTTGCGGATGTAACTGTTGACCCCCAAATCGTAGGCTGCGGCCACGTCCTGTTCCTCTTTCGAGGACGTGAGAATAACCACCGGCAGGCGGCGGGTTTTGGAATTGGTCCGGATCCGGCGGAGAACCTCCAACCCGTCCACTTTGGGCAGTTTGAGGTCCAGCAACACGATGGCAGGCAGATGCGACACTTCGCGGCCAACGTAAGCCCCGGTGCCAGAGAGGTAATCCAACGCCTCCTGGCCATCCTCCACCACCACCAGTTTGTGACCAATCCCCGCCCGCTGCAAGGCCCGCTGGGTCAAAGCCACATCGCTGGGATTATCCTCCACAAGCAAGATGGTTTCCGTCTGGTCAATCATGGTGTTTCATCGATCGTAAAATAGAATGTGGCGCCCTGGTCCACCTGCGCCTCGGCCCAGATCCGGCCCCCGTGGCGCTGAATGATGCGCTGGACGGTCGCCAAGCCAATGCCGGTGCCTGGAAACTCGGAGGCTTTGTGCATGCGTTGGAAAGCGCCAAACAATTTCTTGGCGAAAGCCATATCAAAACCCGCGCCGTTGTCACGCACGAAATAGACCGTGCGGTCCTTCACTGTCGTCTGCCCAAACTCGATCCGCGCGTGAGGCTGCCGGCTGGTGAACTTGACCGCATTGCCCAGCAGATTCGTGAACGCAATCTGCAATAATTGCGCGTCGCCCCGGTCGGTCAACCCGGGTTGGATGATGAACTCCAGGTGGCGATCCGACTGATCCTCCTGCAAACGGCGGGCGATGGCCTGCGCCAGGCTGCTGAGATCCACCGTGTTCCATCGCATTTCAGCCCGGGTCACACGTGACAATTTCAGCAGATCATCAATCAACTGTCCCATGCGCTGGGTTTCCGCACGGACACGGCCCAAGTGCTGGCGTCCCCGTTCATCCAATTGGCTGCCGTAATCCTCCAGCAACGCCAGACTCCAGCCGTCAATGCCGCGCAACGGCGCCGTGAGGTCGTGCGAGACCGAGTAGGCGAAACTCTCCAGCTCCCGGTTGGCCGCGGCCAACTGGATGGTGCGATCTGCGACCCGTTGCTCCAGCTCGCTGTTGAGTTTGCGTATTTCCTCCTCCGCCAGTTTGCGGCTGGTTATGTCGAAGCTCACCCCCACCACGTTGGTGACCTGCCCCTTCTCGTCAGCAATCACACTGGCCGCAGCCTGAATATGACGCACCTGACCGTCGCTCGGCCGGATCATGCGGAAATTGAAATAGCCCACCTTCTTCTCCGCGACCGCCCGTCGCAGATGATGTTCCACTTGCGGCAAATCCTCCGGATGAATCATCTGTTTCCACTGCGGATACGTCATCGGCGCGACCTTGGGAAGACCGTAGATTTCAAACATGCGGTCGTCCCACGTCACATCATCCGTCACGACATTCCATTCCCACACCCCCATGACCGCCGCTTCGGTGGCCACCGCCAGACGATGGCTGTAGGCGCGCAGTTCCTGCTCCGCTTGTTTGCGCTCGGTAATGTCCACAAAGATGGACGCAATCATGCCCGGGCTGGTCCGGAAAACGCGCACATCGTAGAATCCAACAACGTGTGCATCTTTGTAGGGCATTTCGAAGGCTTGGGAACCGATTTCGCCCTTTGCCACCTTCCGATGGATGTTGAGGGCCTCCGTCTTGCAAAGGCTGGGAAACACCTCCTCGATGTCTTTCCGACAAGCTCCCGGGAGGCGACGCCCATCATGCGCTCAGCCGCCGGATTCACGCCCACCAGAGCCAGACGTTCGTTGTCTTCAAGACGATAGAAATGCATAGCCGTCGGAGAGGACTCCACGATGCTGCGAAACTTCTCCTCTGATTCGCGCGAGGCATTCTCTGCGCGCTGGCGATCGACCACCTCCTGTTTCAGGCCTTCATTGGCGCGCGCCAGATCCGCCGTGCGCTGGCTGACGCGTAATTCGAGCGACGTCTGCATCGCCCGCAATTGTTCGAAGAGTTTGTTGAACGCGACGCGCAACACGTCGATTTCGTCGTGTTCCCCCACTTCCTGAAGCGTGATTTGCGAGATTTCGGACTGAGAAGCCATTTCGTGAATCTGATACGCCATGGCGGTCAATCGCTTCGTGACCACGAAGTGAAAGACCAGGATGATCAATCCAAACAGGAAGGCCAGCCAGAAGAACAGAATGGTCATTTTCGTCCAAATCTCGGACGCCATCGCCATCGTCATGGTTTCGACCGGTACGGCAATGGTATCCACTCCTGCCACATCGCCCGCGCGCCAATGAAAACCCGCCGCGGGACCATAGCGCTTCGTCAGCGCCGCCGGCGCGCGGTGGGGATCCCCGTGGCACCGCAGGCATTCCGGCTCCACCCATCGCGGCCTGAATTGGGCGATGTAGCGATGCCCATCAATCAAGATGGGCTCGGTCTTCTGCGCCGCCTGCGGATTACGACGGAAGAACTCGATAACCCGCGATTCCACCGCACTGGACTGATTGGCAGGATTCAGCGGTTTGTCGGAGGTGAAACGAATCACATAACCGGGAAACTTCTTCCGGACTTTTTCCAAGTCGTCCCAGGAAACGAATGAGACGGACCTTGAAGAGGAAGCAAACACAGCCGGATCAAGACCATCCCCGGGAACCGGGTGGACGGTCGAGGTCACGTAATCCCGGATGGCCAGGTTGAACTCCATGGCCATGGAGGCCTGCTGACGGACCTCGTTGTCTACCTGATGACGACTGATGGCATACGTCTCGTGAAAAATGAAGATGGAAAACACAACGGCGACCAACGTAAACGGCAACAGAAATCGTATCGCGATGCTTTTCATCATATCCTGTTCACCCTACCATTAAACAGACCGCCATGCCCACCTGGGAACTTCAGGGGATGCTTTTTTGTTGGCTTGACGGCGACGACAGCGCGAAGAAAAATGTAGCGCCTTTTCCCACCGCCCCCTCGGCCCGCACCCGGCCGCCATGCCGGTGCATAATGCGCTGCACGGTTGCCAGCCCAATGCCGGAACCGGGAAACTGACTGGCCGCATGCAATCGCTGGAAGGGACCAAACAGCTTGTCCACATACGTCATGTCAAACCCCGCGCCATTATCCCGGACAAAAAACTCGGTCTGGCCATCCGGCCGGCGCTCGGCACCGAACTCCACGCGCGCCGCCGGCTCTTTGCCGGTGAATTTCCAGGCGTTGCCCAACAGGTTTTCCAGCGCCACACGCAACAGGTGGTCGTCCCCAATCACCATCAACCCGGTCTGGCAAAGAAACTCAACGTGGCGGCCCGGTTCGCGCTCGCGCAAATCCGCCACAACCGTCTGTGCCAGCAAGCTCAGGTCCACCGTCTCCCGGAACATCTCCTGCCGGGACGCGCGGGACAGCGTCAACAGGTCATCGATCAACTGGCCCATGCGCAAGGAGGCCGCACGAATGCGTTGCAAATAATCCTTCGCCTGCGGATCCAGCTTGTCGCCGCATTCGTCCGCCAGCGCCTTGCTGAAACCATCAATCGCCCGCAGCGGCGCCCGCAAGTCGTGGGAAACCGAGAAGGAAAAGGCTTCAAGTTCCTTGATGGCACTCTGGAGTTCAGCGGTGCGCTCCTGGACGCGTTGCTCAAGCGTCTCGTTCAACCGCCGGATTTCCTCCTCTGCATGATGCTTGTAAAGCGCCATCTCAATGACCGTCTTCAGTTCGCGCTCCTTGAACGGCTTGAGAATATAGCCGTAAGGCTCCGTCACCTTCGCTCGCTCCAGCGTCGTGTCGTCCGCGTACGCCGTCAGATACACCACCGGCAGGCGCCACTGCCGCCGGATCTCCCGCGCCGCCTCGATCCCGTCCATCCGCCCTTCCAACCGGATGTCCATCAGCACCAGATCCGGCCGGCATTGGCCCGCCATGGCGATGGCCCGCTCCCCGCTGGGTACCGCCCCGGCCACCTGGCACCCCAGCAATTCCAGCCGCACCTTCAGATCCACCGCCACAATCGGCTCGTCTTCCACGATCAGAATTTGAGGATGTTCGTTCATAGACGCTCATCTCCGCGTTTCATTTGAAAGGTGATGCAGAACGCCGTCCCGCTGTCCCGCCTCACTTCCACCACCCCGCGCAACTTCTCGGCCAGCATGAATACCAGTTGATGTCCCAGCGTCTCGGTCTGTCGCAAATCCAGTTGCAACGGCAAACCAACGCCATCGTCCGCTACTTTCAGTACTATCTGGTCCAGCACCGGGGTTTGCAAC
>CAZAAF010000249.1:4718-7102 GCA_964482575.1 uncultured Verrucomicrobiota bacterium
CGGGAAATGCGTGTTTGAGCGCATTGGAAACCAGTTCGTTGATAATCAAACCACACGCCACAGCCTGGTCGAGATCTATCGAGACGCCTTCCATGTGACGTTCCAGTTTCACATGGGCCATTTTGGGCCCATACGAACGGAAGAGATGCCCGCAAATGCTTTCAATGTAACTGGCGAAATTCACCTGAGCCAGACTCTCCGAGTGATACAGCGTCTCGTGCAACAAGGCCATGGAGCGGACGCGGTTGCCGGTTTCCTGCAGGGTGTCGAGCGCCGCGGGATTCTTGACCCGAACCGCCTGAAGGTTCAGGAGGCTGACCACGATTTGAAGATTGTTCTTCACCCGATGGTGCACTTCCTTCAGCAGCACGGTCTTTTCCTCAAGCGAAGCCCGGATCGCCTGCTCCGTCCGCTTGCGCTCGGTGATGTCGCACAACACCCCGTCCGTGGTCACCAGATGGCCGGATTCGTACACCGGCATCCAGCGGTCCTCGATGCATTTCAGCGAGCCGTCCTTGCACCGCCACCATTCCTCATCGCACAGCGTGCCGATCTCCGTCGGCGGCGACTGCCATCGTTCGAAGCGCCCTTTTTGCTCGTCAAACTTCCCCTTGTAGATCACCCGCGACAAAAATGTGGTACGCCCGCCCATGTTGCGGATATCGTCCAGCGTGTACCCCAGCATTTTCTCGAAGGCGGGACTCAGGTAGCTGAACTCGCGCGTCCGCGCATCCACACTGTAGATCGCATCCTCCAGATTGGCGGCAATCCGGCGGAACTTCTCTTCGCTCAGGCGCAGTGCCTTTTCCACCCGCTTGTGCTCCGTCAGGTCCTTGCCGGCAATCAACAACCGGTGTCCAAGGACCGTGCCCACAAACTCCACCATGCGAATCGAACCGTCCTTGCAGGTCACTTCCGCCTCGACGGGACCAATCGGCTTTCCCTCGGTGACGGCCCTTGCCACCGCGGCGTTCCATCGCCGGGCCATGGCATGCCGGTATTCCAACTGGGGATAGGCGCGGGCCAGCCATGCCGCCTGATCGGGCAGTTCCTCGCGCGTGTAGCCAAACGTCTCGATGAACTGGTGGTTCAAGTACTCGATCCTTCCATCCGCTCCATCCACGGAAAGCGGCACCGGCAACGCCTCCACCGTCTGCCGGAAATGGGCTTCGCTCGCCCGCAATTCATCCTCCATCTGTTTGCGATCGGTGATATCAAACACGGTGGACCGGCTCGCCACAAAAGAGCCCCGGTCGTCCCGGATGGCTGTCGCACTCAGCAACACCGGCATGACCGTGCCGTCCTTGCGGACCAGTTCGGTCTCGACATCATGAATCCACCCCTGTTCCTTCAACCGGGGAAAGGTATGTTCATAAATCCGCAGACCAGCCGGCGTGACCAAATGAGAAAACAGCATCCGGCCAACAACTTCCTCCCGCTTATAGCCGAGCCATTTCAGCTCGGTATCGTTCATGCGAACGATAACGCCACTCTTGTCGAGTGAATGATAGCCGCAGGGCGCATTGTCGTAGAGATCTTGAATGACCTTGGAGGATTCCCTCAGCAATTCCACCGCCCGTTTGTGCTCGGTAATGTCCTGGACAATCCCCACGAGGCGGACGGGACGCTTTCCCGACCGACTGTAAACGACCTCGGCATGCACTAGAACGACCCGCGTCGTGCCGTCGGGCCGGAGAATCCGATGTTCGACCTCAAATGGCTTGTGCTCATGCAGGGCGGCGTGGACCTCCGCCCACACACGGGCGCGATCCTCGGGCACGACGCCTTTTTCAAACAGCTCGTGGGTGATCTGCACGGAACCCGGCTCATAACCAAAAATGCGGAATGTCTGATCCGACCACCACAACGGATTTCTCGAAAGGTCCTTCAACCCTCGCAATTCCACCTCCCAACTGCCCGCGTACGCGGTGCAGGGCAAGGCAGCCAGATGAGCGCTGCGGGCACGCCCGGATTCCGGGACTCGCCCGGTTGGGGAGGCGTCCGCCTTCATCGTGACAATGGCACGGCTCAATCGGGGCGAGTGAGCTTTTCGCACTGCCTGCCTCACGTCCTTGGGTGCGGACTTCATTTCATCCCACCAGTCGTTTGCTGATTCGCTTCACTGGAACGGCAAAGTGCGACTTTCATACACCAATCGCGCCTGGTAGCAAAGTCAAGAATGCACCCCGTCCCGACCCCCCATCACCCTCTCAAGCCCCCGAAGTGCGACCGTCCGGCTCAATCGTCAATCATAACGGATTACAGATGGCGCGACCCACCCCGGTTTGTTTATACTCGACGGCACATGTCAGAGGACCCATCCACACTGCGACGCGTCGGCGGATTCGAGTTGTTACATGAAATTGGAGAAGGGGGCATGGGCC
>CAZAAF010000250.1:0-7057 GCA_964482575.1 uncultured Verrucomicrobiota bacterium
AGCCGGGTCGGGCGCTCAACACACGAAAGCTTTCGCGCGACGCGCGCCGGCTTGGCGCGGGGGCGCGTTCCGTGGTCCTCGTGACCGGCCTGCGCCGGCACGGCTTACTTCTGCCACACGCGCTTCATGTGGCGGTGCGCCTTGGAACGCTTCCGCCGCTTGTGACGGTTCATCTTCGCTTTACGACGTTTCTTGATGGATCCCATGGATGTTCCTTCGGAAAAAATGGTCTGGTGGTTTCGCTGCGAGTCTAGGCCGTCTGGATTCTGTCGTCTCTCCTCCGGCTACGCGACCACCTTGTTTAGCGGATACTCGATGATGCCCTCCGCACCGACCGCCTTGAGTTGCGGGATAATCTCCCGCACGATGCTCTCGTCAATCACCGTCTCGACGGCCACCCAGCCGCGCTGGCTGAGCGTGCTGACGGTCGGGTTGCGCAACGCCGGCAGTTGCTTCAACAGCTTCGTCAACTGCTTGCGCTGGATGTTCATCTTCAGGCCGACCTTCTCCTGCGCCGCCAGCGCGCCCTTGAGCAGCATCACCAGCACCTCGATCTTGCGGCGCTTCCAGTCGTCCGCCCACGCCTTGCGATTGGCAATGAGCTGCGGATACGACGTGGTCAGCGTGTCCACGATGCGGAGATTGTTCGCCTTCAACGACGAACCGGTCTCGGTCAGCTCCACAATCGCATCCACCAGCCGGTCGGCAGCCTTGACTTCGGTCGCGCCCCAGGAAAATTCCACCTCCGCCTCCACGCCATGCTTCTTGAGCCAGCGGCGCGTCAGATCCACCACTTCCGTGGCAATCCGCTTGCCCTGCAAATCCTTCGCGCTCTTGATGGGCGAATCGTTCGGCACCGCCAGCACCCAGCGCGCCGGCATGAGCGTCTGCTTCGAAAAAGCGATTTCCGCCACCGGGTGCACATCGCTGGCGTTTTCCTCGATCCAGTCCTTGCCCGTCAGCCCGGCATCGAGCGAGCCCAGCTCCACATACCGGCTGATCTCCTGGGCGCGGATGAGGCGCACCTCGATCTCCTTGTCGTTGATCCGCGGCACATAGGACCGGCTGCTGACGCTGACGACGAAACCGGCCTTCGCCATCAAGGCAAACGCCGACTCCTGCAGGCTGCCCTTCGGCAGACCCAGCCTCAGCACATTGTTCGAGGTTTTCTTTGTTTCGCTCACAGTAAGGCGTGGAATATAGGGAGCCCCCCGCCGCAAATCAACCCCGAACACGGCGAGTTTGGCAATTGTCTCTGTCCCATCCAATCCGGCAAGATCCCATGCACTGCTGTTTTTCGGCCGGTCAAACCGTCCACGACCCATGACTTCGGCCGTTTTCCGATTACCAATGGACATAAACAACCCAATCAAACAGACCCCGCTTGAATTGAGTTTTTGGCGGTTAACATAACGGTACAAAACACATCCATATAGTTCTACACTGCAATGACTTGAGATTTTAATAACTCATTGATTCAATTTACAGATAATGGAGAATTAGAATCAATAACACATTGAATCTACGATGTTTACGTTGATGTTTTTTACTTCGTTTCTTATGTGCTGTGCCCAATACTTTTATAACAAGTTGAAAATAAGATAGTTACAACTTCAAACGTGGTTCATTACTGTTTTCAGTGATTTGTGTTGGCGGAGAAGGGCTGTGATTCGCCCAGCAGTCCAGAGCCCTCGGCTTCTACATGAAGGACGGTGGGTTTTCATGGAGTGAGAATGGGTCTGCATCTTGGATTCGACTTGGAAAGGTTTTTCCTGTTCACTTGATACGCGTAGTCGCCATGGAATCCAAAAAGGAGAAAAGAACCCAATGAGAATCCGACTGGCTGTTTGGCTGAACGCGGTGATGGTGCTGGCCTTGTTGCTCCCCCTGGCGGTTCCGGGAGCGGACACGGCAGCTACGACCGGCGTATTTGCCCGCAAACTTCAGCATTTGGTTGATGAGAATGTCATGGCGGGCGCCGTGATGCTGGTGGGAGACAAGGAGAAGGTGTTCGCGGTTGAAGCGGTTGGCTATTCCGACCTGGCGACGAAGCGCTCCATGAAAACCGACGATCTGTTCTGGATCGCCTCCATGTCCAAGTCCATGACCGCCGCCGCCTTGTTGATGCTGGTGGATGATGGGCGTGTGAAGTTGAACGACCCGGTGGAGCAATACATCCCCGAGTTCAAGACGCTGAAGGTGGCCAGACCGGACAAGACCCTCGTGTCTCCAAGTCATCCCATCACCCTGCGCGAAGTCCTTTCGCATACGAGCGGGATGGGCTTTCTCAACGCCAAAGACAAACACATCATTGATTCGGTGCCCTTGGCGGAGTCCATCGCCCACGACCTTCTCGAGCCCCTCCTGTTCGACCCGGGAACCGGCTACAAGTATTCCAACCAGGGCATCGATACGGCGGGCCGGATCCTCGAGATCGTGTGCAAGATGCCGTTTGAAAAATTCCTGCAGGAGCGATTGTTCTCGCCGCTGGGAATGAAGGACACGACGTTCTTCCCATCCGCGGCCCAGTTGAAACGGCTGGCCAAGAGCTACAAGACGAACAAGGAGAAGAACGGGTTGGAGGAAGTGCAAATCCAATTTCTCAAGTATCCTCTGGACGGGCCGGAGCGTTATCCAGCTCCCGGCGGTGGCCTTTTCTCCACCGCACGGGACGTGGCATGTTTCTGCCAGATGCTGGCCAACGGCGGGACGTTCAAGGGGAAGGTCGTTCTCTCGAAGGAATCCGTTCACGAGATGACGATCAAACAGACCGGGCCCCAGATAAAGGACAACTACGGTCTGGGAGTCACCGCGCAGGACGGGACCGTCTTTGGCCACGGCGGAGCCTACAAAACCAACATGACGGTGGACCACGGCCAGGTCCGGGTGTTCCTCGTGCAGCAGGCCAGCGCCTGGGCCAAGGGAGATCCCCATGGCGAATTCGTGGCCGAGGCCAGGCGGGTCTATCCGCCTGCGGGCGCGCCGGCGAACCATGCGGCCAAGCCGTAGTGAAGAACTGAAAGGAACCAACGGATTATGAAGAACCAACTCATATGCCTGGCGATGACGGTGTGTTGCGGGGCGATGTATGCGGGGGCGGTGGAAGAGCCGGGGTTTGTGAGCCTGTTCGACGGCCAGTCGCTCAAAGGCTGGCACGCGAGCGCGCAGACGGGCCACAGCCGCAAGAGCGGCAATACTTCCGGCGGACGCTGGGTCGCGGAGGATGGGGCGATCATCGGCAGCCAGGACGTCCCCGGCAACGGCGGGATCCTGCTCACCGACGCATTGTTCGGCGACTTCGAGGTGGTGCTGGAGATGAACAACGATTTCGGCCCGGACAGCGGCCTGTTCCTGCGTTGCACCGAGCAGGGGAAGTGTTATCAGGCCATGATCGATTATCATGGCGGCGGCAACCTGATGGGCGTTTACGGCGAGGGCCTCGGCGGCAAACCGAGCGTGCGCAACTTCAGTTTTGTCAACGCGCCGGACAAGATCGTGATCGTCACGGACAACAAGGGCGTGCCGCCGCCCGTGGCGTTCCCCATGCCGCTGGAGGAGTGGCCGAAGTTCTGGCGTCACGGCACCTGGCAGGAACTGCGTGCCCGCATCACCGGCAACCCGCCTCACATCGTCACGTGGATCAAGGGCGTGAAGTTCATGGAATGGACCGAGACCGAGAAACGCCTCGGCGACAAGGGCAGCATCGGCCTGCAGGTCCACGGCGGCGGCGATTTCACGAAGCAATTCGTCCGTTACCGCAACATCCGCATCAAGGTGCTGGACAAGCAGAATTAGATTCCTGCCCGCCAAACACGCGAACAGGCGCTGGCGTTGGAAACTGAGGTGCCGTGTTGTTCGGCGTCTTCAATCCCACTCATCCAGCCTTCTTCTGTCTTCAATGTTCTTCGCGAGCTTGGCGGGCAACCTTCGCTTCCCCGCGGAGGGCGGCGAGGGCGGCGTTGGCCAGCGCGTTGCAGCGCGGACAGTAGTCCCCGCCGGTCTGGTCAATCTCGTCGATGCTGCCGGAGCCGTGGATGGCGCACGCCCAGTCCCCGCAATGGTCGTACTGGCCGAACGTGTGGCCCAATTCGTGGAGCGCAATCTTCCGCACGCGTTTGTAGTGCCACGCCCGGTCATACGCATAGCCCCAGAAGGACGGGTTGAGCCGGCAGATGGAAACCACTGCCGTGGTGCCGTTGCAGCGGGCCATGCCCGTGCTCCAATTCATGTCCCCCGTGTAGGTGTCCTTGGCGGTGAGCAGGACACAGCGGCCCTCGCCCCGCACACGACCGACGACTGCCTCCAGCAACTCCTTCAAGTCCCATTGCGGTTTTCCCGGCCGGGCAGGCGCGGGAAGCCGGACGGGGTTCTTCTCGACGCGCACCGGCACATTGAACCGCCGGTGCAGGAAGTCCTGCAACATCACCGGCATTTCCGGGTCGGTGATGCCATCGTTGAGGATGACGATGTCGCCGTGGAGTTGGACCGTGGGACCGAAGTCCAGTTCCCGGGCGGCCAGCGCCAGCAATCCCGCCACGCATAGAATGGCCAACGCTTGGATTCGAGTCCTCCGGCTCACGGAAGCTTGGACCCCGGATACAGCGAATACGTTGAAAACTTAAACGCGTGAAACGGGCAAGATGCCTGTCCTGCTTTCGGCCGACGACCGATACGGCGCCTCACAATGCCGCCATGGCCTCGTGCCAGCGGCGCAGATGTTTCAAATCCGCCGGCAGCTTCGTCTTGCCGCTGAAGAGGTATTTGCCGACCATGCCGTAGAGATCGAAGTCCACGAAAGACGGCCGTTCGCCGAGCAGGAAACGTTCGTACTCAAGCATCCGGTCATAAGGTGCCAGCGCGTCGTGAAGCTGTTGGTGCCACCACTTCAGGTGCGAGCGCCAGCTCTCGACGCACCCTTTGCCGAACTTCCGCTCCTTGTGGCGGATCGCCATGGTCCGCTCGTAGAGTGGCAGGCCGGGAATCATGTGCACGTCGTCAATCCGGAATGCCGCGCCTTCGACCTCGTTCTCGATGTGTGGCGCGAGAATCCGCTGGAGACCGTCGAACCGCGCCGGAAAACACCCCAGCTTGAATTTCCGGTCCACGTAACGCGCCACCTCCTGACCGAAGTCGGTCTTGTCCCAGACGGTGTTTTTTCCGTCCACGAGCACCGGCACCAGGTAGTACGCGCCGCCCGTGGCGGCGACGACGGCCCGGCGGTCGGCGTAGGTGACGTCGGTGATGCGGTAGGAGGCGCCGGCCCAGTCGAGCATCCGGCGGATGCTGATGCAGAACGGCGAGAACGGGAGTTGGATCAGGTGCATCGTGCTCATGAGTTGTCCCTAACCGTTACGCGCCCGGGGCGGAAATGCAAGCGGGGCCGCGGGGCCTTCGTAGGGCTTGCGTGTGCCGCGCGAACGCGTACACTCGACGGCATGGAGTCGGGCTGACGCCCTTGCTGTCGGGAGAAGCGTACGAAGGCCGAATCACGGCGGACCATGAAAGACACTATGAGAATCCTGATGGGCTATGACGGTTCACGCTGCGCCGAGGCGGCACTGAACGACCTCCGGCGGGCGGGATTGACGAAAACGGCGGACGTGGTGGTCCTGACGGTGGCCGACGTCTGGCTGCCATCCCCGGCCAGCGAGATCGCGGCGTTGGGCCAGGCCATTCCCCCGAGCGACCTGCAACCTCGCGCGGACGCCATCGGCACCGAAAAGGAGGCACACCATCTGGCGGAAAAAGCGGCGGCGCATCTGGCCAGACAGTTTCCCGATTGGAAGATCACGGCGGTCACCTGCCACGACTCGCCGGGACATGGCATTCTCCAGCAGGCGGCGCAGTTCAAGCCCGATCTCATCGTCGTGGGTTCCCATGGCCGCAGTGCCTTGAACCGGATGCTGCTCGGGAGCGTTTCGCAACACGTGGCCACCGAGGCATCCTGCTCGGTGCGGCTGGCGCGCGGACAACTGGCAGTGGATGTGGCGCCACCGCGGCTGGTGGTGGCGGTGGACGGTTCGGAACACAGCCACACCACGGTGGACTGGGTGGCGGGCCGCCACTGGCCGGTCGGCACGGCGGTGCATGTGCTGGCCCTCCTGGAGGGCGAGCCCGATGTGGTGCTGGAGCCAGGCCACCAGGCCCGGGAAGATGCACGGTTGCGGCGGTGCGCCGAGGGCGCGGTCGGGAAACTGCGAGCCGCCGGATTGCTGGCGGCGGCGATTGTCAGGCCCGGCGATCCGCGGCACGAAATCATGAGGGAAGCGGAGCGATGGGGCGCGGACTGCGAGTTCGTCGGCGCGCACCGGCACTCGCGGCTGGAAAAGATCCTGGGCTCCGTGTCGCAGTGGGTCACTTCGCGGGCGTCGTGTTCCGTGGAAGTGGTCCGGGGAACCCCCGGGAGCTGAGCGCACCGCGTTGGGCGGCCGTTACTTTTTCTTCATGCGCTGCCGCGTGTGGACGAGCGCGGACAGCACGAACGCCGACGTCACCTCCGGGCCGCCGACGAGGATGCGCGTTGGCGTCTTCATCTTGTTCCACTCGTACGCCTTGAAGGGCGCGCGCCGGCCGCCTTCGCCGAAGCTGCGGTCCACGCACCTCAGCGCCGGCGCGAACGATGCCGGCTCCGCGCCGAGTTTCGCCAGCGCCAGCAGCGCCAGCGCCGCGTCGAACACGTTGATCTCCGCCGCCAGCAGTTCGTCCTGCACGTAGGCGATCACCTGCCGGCGGATCATCCCCATGCTGTCGCCGGGGTCGATCGCCTGGCGCTTCGGTTCCGGCAGCGCGCGGAACGCCTCGTAACAACGGCCGAAGTAGGCGGCGTAAAGTTCCGGCAGGTAGTAGATGTGCGAGCGCGGGTTGGCAAACGCGCCGGTGTCGGCGAGCCGGTCCTGGAACCGGAGGATGCGCCGCAGCATTTCCAGCCGCTGTGGGTTTTCCACGATCTGCCAGCGTTCGTGCTGGCGGAAGCACAGTTCCAGCACGTCGAGGTTCAGGGTGGGGTCCAGGTCGTTGCCAAACGGCTGGTCGCCCGCGAGGTTCGTGATCCACGTCA
>CAZAAF010000251.1:0-7041 GCA_964482575.1 uncultured Verrucomicrobiota bacterium
CATGGGCAACTACGCGTTCCTGCACGTGAAGGACCGTCTGGCGCGCCTGCCGGGCGTGGGCGATGTGCGTATCTTCGGCGTCAGCGAATACTCCATGCGCATCTGGATCGATCCGAACAAGGCCTCGTCGCGCAACCTCACGGCCTCCGAGATCGTCAACGCCATCCGCGAGCAGAACGTGCAGGTGGCCGCCGGTGTGTTCGGCCAGCCGCCGCAGCCGGACAACAACCTCTTCCAGTTCACCGCGCAAACCAAGGGCCGCTTCTCCACGCCGGAGGAGTTCGCCCAAGTCATCCTCAAGACCGGCGAGGACGGCCAGGTGACGCGCCTGAGCGACGTGGCCCGGATCGAACTCGGCGCGAACGATTACAGCATCCGCGATTACTTCGACGGCATGCAGATGGGCAACATTGCCATCTTCCAGTTGCCCGGCTCCAACGCCATCGAGACCCGCGACGCGGTCGCGGCGGCGATGAAGGACATCGCCAAGGATTTCCCGCCGGGCCTGGAGTACCGGATCGAGTTTGACACGACCATCTTCATCCGCGAGTCCATCAAGGCGGTGCTGCACACGCTGGTAGAGGCGATGATCCTGGTGGTGTTCGTGGTGGTGCTGTTCCTGCAGAACTGGCGCGCGTCCATCATCCCGCTGCTGGCCGTGCCGGTGTCGCTGATCGGCACGTTTGCGGCGATGGCCGTGATGGGTTTCTCGCTGAACAACCTCTCGCTGTTCGGCCTGGTGCTGGCCATCGGCATCGTGGTGGACGACGCCATCGTCGTGGTGGAGAACGTCGAGCGCAACATCGCCCTCGGCCTGCCGCCGGTGGAAGCCACCCGCAAGGCCATGGACGAGGTCAGCAGCGCGGTCATCGCCATCGGCCTGGTACTGGCGGCGGTGTTCATCCCGACGGCCTTCCTGAGCGGCCTGACGGGCCAGTTCTACCGCCAGTTCGCCCTGACCATCGCCATCTCAACGCTGATCTCGGCGTTCAACTCGCTCACCCTCAGCCCCGCGCTCGCCGCCCTGCTGCTGCGCCCGCACCACGAAGAGAAGGATTTCATCGGCAAGTTCATTCACTATTCGGTGGGCTGGATTTTCACCGGCTTCAACCGCCTCTTCGACGCCAGCCGGAATGTGTACATCGCCCTGCTGAGCCGGTTGCTGCGGCATTGCAGCATCGGCCTGGTCCTGTACGCGGGATTGCTCGTGCTGACCTGGAAGGGGTTCAACCAGGTGCCGGTCGGTTTCGTGCCGCCGCAGGACAAGGGCTACCTGATCGCCTTCGTGCAACTGCCCGACGGCGCCTCCCTGCAACGCACCCGCGCGGTCGGTGACCGGATCACGAAGATCATGCTGGAGACGCCCGGCATCGGGCACGTGATCGAGATCGCGGGCCTGTCGTTCGTCACGCTCGGCAACGAGGCCAACGCCTGCAGCTTCTTTGTCCCCCTGAAACCGTTCGACGAACGCGTCAAGGACGGTCTGACCAGCGACAAGATCGTGGCCGACCTGAGGGCCCGGCTGTCCGGCATCCAGGACGGCGTCATCGGCGTCTTCGGTCCGCCGCCGGTGGACGGTCTCGGCCTTGTGGGCGGTTTCAAACTCCAGGTGCAGGACCGGAACGAAACCGGCTTCCACGCCTTGCAGGCGGCCACGTACCAGCTCATGGGTGCCGCCAGCCAGGACAAGCGGATCGCCGGCGCCATCTCCACCTTCCGCGCCAACGTCCCGCAGGTCTTCCTCGACGTGGACCGCTCCAAGGCGAAGATGATGCACGTCCCGCTCAACAACATCTGGGACACGCTGCAGGTCTATCTCGGCTCGCTGTACGTCAACGACTTCAACGCCTTTGGCCGGCCCTACCGCGTCACCGCGCAGGCCGACGCGCCGTTCCGCGCCAAAGCCTCCGATGTCGTCACCCTCAAGACGCGCAACGAAGCGGGCGACATGGTGCCGCTCGGCTCCGTCATGAAGGTGCGCGATGTCTCCGAACCTGTCGCCGTCAACCGGTATAACATGTATAATGCCGCCGAGATTACCGGGTCGCCGGCGCCGGGCATCAGCACCGGCGACGCCATCCAGATTATGAGCAACCTTGCCGACAAAATCCTGCCGCCGGGTTTCCGCATCGAGTGGACGGAAATCAGCCTGCTGCAAATCATGGCGGGCAACACCGCCGTCTTCATCTTCCCGTTCTGCGTGCTGATGGTGTTCCTCGTGCTCGCGGCGCAATACGAGAGCTGGTCGCTGCCGCTGGCCATCATCCTCATCGTGCCGATGTGCCTGCTCTTCGCCATCCTCGGCGTCTGGGGGCGCGGCATGGACAACAACCTCTTCACCCAGATCGGCCTGGTGGCGCTGATCGGACTGGCGTGCAAGAACGCCATCCTGATCGTGGAGTTCGCGCGCCAATTGCAGGAGGCCGGCCAGACGCGGCTCGAAGCGGCCATCGAGGCCAGCCGGCTGCGGTTGCGCCCGATCCTGATGACCTCCTTCGCCTTCGCGTTCGGCGTGCTGCCAATGATGCTCGCCCACGGCGCGGGCGCCGAAATGCGCTCGTCCATCGGCACCGCGGTGTTCTACGGGATGCTGGGCGTGACGTTCTTCGGCATCTTCCTGACGCCGGTCTTCTACGTCGTCATCCGCGCCGCCCTCGAGGGCAGGAAGAAGTCCCCCGGCACAGGCCCCGGTCTGGCCAAGGCCGCCGCCCTGTTGCTGGCCGTCGCCGCCTCCGGCACCCTGCTCACCGGCTGCGCGGTGGGCCCGGACTACCATCAGCCGGACACAAAGACCGACGCGGCCTTCGGCAACGTCGGCCAGCCGAACGTCGCCACGAACCAGACCGCCGTCACCTGGTGGAAGGGATTCAACGATCCCAAACTCGATGAGTTGATCGCCAAGGCGTTCGCGGCCAACAAGGATCTGCGCGTGGCCGCCGCCCGCGTCCTCGAAGCGCGCGCCCTTCGCACCCAGGCCATCCTCGACCTCGCGCCGATCGTCCATACCGTGACGACCTACAACCGTTCCGTGGCCAGCGCGGACGCCGAACCGTTCACGCTGTCGCGCGACCAGCGGACGATGGGCCTTTACAACGGCGGCTTTGATGCGACGTGGGAACTCGACATTTTCGGCCGGTTGCGACGTTCCCTCGAGGCCGCCAGCGCCGAGCTGGCTCTCGCCGAAGCCAGCCGCCAGAACGTGCTGGTCACCCTCGCCGCCGAGGTGGCCCGCAATTACTTCGATCTCCGCGGCAACCAGCAGCAGTTGAAGGTGCTCCGCCGGAACGCCGAGACCCAGCGCGAGACAGTGGAGCTCACCCTCTCGAAGTTCCGCGCCGGCCGCACCACGGAACTCGACGCGGCCCGCGCGCGCACCGAACTGAATTCCACGCTGGCGGTCATCCCGCCCGTGGAGGCCACCGTCAAGCGTTGCATCCACCGCCTCGGCGTCCTCCTCGGCCAGCAGCCCACGTCGCTGGACGCGGAATTGTCGCCCTACGCGCCGCTGCCGACGTTGCCGGATGGCATCAACATCAGCAATCCCGCGGACCTGCTCCGCCGCCGGCCCGACATCCGCGTGGCCGAGCGCTCCCTCGCCGCGGCCACGGCCAACATCGGCGTCCAGACCGCCGACCTCTTCCCCCGCCTCAGCTTCAACGGCCGGATCGGGTTCGAGTCCAGCCAGCTCGCCGGCCTCATGCGGGATGGCGGTGACACGTATGCGTTCGGCCCGCGCCTGACATGGGCGGCGCTGGACCTGGGCCGCGTCCGCGCCCGCATCAAGGCCGCGCGCGCCAACGCCGATTCCGAACTGGCGATGTACGAGAAGATCGTGCTGCAGGCGCTGGAAGAGACGGAGAACTCGCTGGTGGATTTCGGCCGCGAACGCGCCCGCCGCGATTTCCTGAGCTCCGCGGCGAGCGATGCCAAGGAAGCCTTCACCCTGGCGCGGCAGCGGTATGATGGCGGTGTCACGGACTTCCTGGTGGTACTGGATGCCGAGCGCACGCAGTTGAATATCGAGGCGCAACTGGCCCAGAGCGAGACGCGCACGGCGACGGCGTTGGTGGCGATTTACAAGGCGATGGGCGGTGGCTGGGAGAACGAACCGCCCGTCCCGACCACCGCCCCTCCGCCCGCCCCTGCACCTGCGCCCGCAGTGGCTCCTGCGGCTACCCCCGCCAGCGACGCCAAACCGAAACCCTGAGAAGGGCCGGCGGCCTCGCGGCGCGACTCGCGGCTACTCCTTGGCCTTCTTCTTTCCGGCCTTGGCGTCGTCCTTCGAGTCGCTGAACCCGGTGGAGCTCATCGCCACCTCGGTAACATGTTTAAGGGAACTGCCTTCCTTGGTCGAAAAGGTCACCGACACCATGTCGCCCGCGTGGATGTCCTTTAATTGGGCGGCCTTGCCATCGCGAGTGACCTTTGTATCCGGCTTGACGTAGAAACTGATTGTGTGCGTGACGGAAGTTTCCTTGGCTTGCTGCTGGCCAGGCTCGGGCCGCGGTTCGCCGTTGACCACCTGCAGGCCCCGCGTTTTCACCGTGCCTTTGACCGTGAGGGTCGTCCCGGCGGCGACGAGCACCGTGCCGCGGAACGGACTGGGGACCTTTTCCATGTTGGGATCCGGCCGGCGGCCGGCCGCCCCGGCATTCAGCGCGGTCACGGCGCAGATAATGAGCCCTGTCACAACAACCCACAAATTTCGAGCATTCCTCATGGTACGTTTCCTTGTTGTACCCGCTTTAAACACCCTCAAGGCCAAAAGGTTGCAAACTATTGTCACCGGTCCAGCCCGCCCTGCCTCATTCCGCGCCGTTCTTCTTTTTCTGGGCGCGGAGGTTTTTCCGGGCTTCCACCGCTGGACCCCACGCCGCGGGGATGTTGCCCGCGTTCCATTTGTCCCACATCTCACTGAGTTCCTTCAGCTTCTCCGGGTTCTTCGCGGCGAGGTTGGTCTTCTCGCCGATGTCCTCCTTGAGATTGTAAAGCTCCGCGCCCTCGGTCGTCGCCACGCCACCACGACCGCCGCGTTCCATCTCACCACTGCCGCCCGTGCCCTTCACCAGTTTCCAGTCGCCGCAGCGCAACGCGATCTGCCGCCCAAATCGCCAGCAAAGCGCCTCATGTGGCGCGCCGGACTTTTCGCCGGTCAGGTACGGCAGCAGGTTCACCCCATCGAGCTTCCACTCCGGCTTCGCCTCCACTCCCGCCACCGCCAGCGCCGTGGGATGGATGTCGAGCTGGATCACCGGACGGTCCTCCACCTTGCCGGCGGGAATCCGCCCCTTCCATTGCATCATGAACGGGATGCGGATGCCGCCCTCCCACGTCTGGCCCTTGAACCCGCGCAACGGCCCGTTGTTGCTCGTCGTCTGCCGCGTCGGACCGCCGTTGTCGCTGAGGAAAACAACCAGCGTGTTCTCCTCCTGCCCGATCTCGCGCACCTTCGCCAGCACCGCGCCAATCGCATCATCCATCGCCGAGAGCATCCCGGCAAACGTGCGACGTTTGCTCTCGGTCACGTTCGGGAACCGGCTCAGGTACTTGTCGGGCGCCTGCAACGGCGCGTGCACAGCATTGAATGCGAGATAACAAAACCACGGCCCAGCCTTGTGTTTCTCGATGAAGTTCACCGTCTGCTGGCCGAACGCCTCGGTCGTGTAGCCGATGTTGTCCACCGGCTCGGTCCCCTTCAGGATCGGGTTGTGCGGGTCGGCCGCGGCATCCAGATACGAGTGTGCCCCGCCGAGAAACCCGAAGTATTCGTCAAACCCGCGCTTCAGCGGATGAAACGCCGGCTGGTAACCGAGATGCGATTTGCCGAACCAACCCGTCGCATAGCCCGCCTCCTTCATCCGGTTGCCGATGGTGACCTCGGTTAACGACAACCCAAACGTGGGGACCGCCGCCTGTGCCGGGCCGGGATTGAACTCGTGTCCGAAGCGCGTCTGGTAGCGGCCGGTCATCAGTCCCGCCCGCGTCGGCGAGCAATACGTCCCGCTCACATAACCGCTGGTGAACCGCACGCCGCTCTTGGCGATGGAATCCACCTGCGGCGTGGGAATCTCCGGCGTAAATCCCTGGCACGACAACTCGCCATACCCGAGATCATCCGCAAGGATGACCAGCACGTTCGGCTTGCGCTCAGCGGCGGGAACGGAGGGCCCGGCGGCAAACAACACAACCGTCGCAATGAGAAGAAGGGCGCGTGATTTCATCGGCAGTGTAAACGCCGAGAACGGAGGGAAGTTGCAGGAAAATCAGATACGCCTGTTGCCAGAAACAACTTGTTTGCCGTTCCGGTCGAACACGGACAGGCGCAGAGACAGAGTCCCGCCCCACCCCGATCACGCCCCTTCCACAAATCCCCGCTCGACAGCATTCGCCTGGTTCTCAAAAATGGCCATGGCGGTCTTCATGCGCAGGAAGCCGAATTTCTTGTAGAACGATTCCTTGCCCGGCACGGCATAGAGGATGATCTTCCGGTGGCCGCGCGACAATTCCACCAACCGGCTGACGATCTGTTTGCCCAAGCCCGTGCCCTGGTGACTCGGCAGGACCGCGATGTCGCAGAGGTAAGAACAATCCACGCCGTCCGCCAGCGCCCGGCCCACGCCGACGATCCGACCCTGGTCGAAAACGAAACACCGAAACCGGATGTGGCTGAAGGCAGTCTTGAGACCGTCCGCCGGCTTGTCCCCCAGCGGCGCGGCCTTGTACAACGCGGAAAGCTCCTCCCAATCCACCGCCTCGAGTGAGTCCGTCCATTCCAATGCGCAGGTCTTTTTCATATCATCATCGTCGGCACCGCTCAGCCCAGTCTGGCGTAAACCGCCTCGGGCAAAAGTTTCATCAACCACGCCACGGCACACCACCGGCGGGTGACATACGCCAGGGACTTGCGCGCCTCCACCGCCGCCACGATCTGCCGGGCGGCTTCTGTGGGCGACGCCACCCAGAACGGGTGGGGCGTTTTCATCATCGCCGTGTCCACGAACCCGGGGCGGATTTCCGTGACATAGACCGGCAGGTTGGACC
>CAZAAF010000252.1:0-6969 GCA_964482575.1 uncultured Verrucomicrobiota bacterium
GAGTTTGCTGTTGACCTGCTCGCGAAGGGTCTGCGGCAGCCGTGCGATTTTGCCATTGCGCGTCATGAACGTCTCCATTTCCGCTTCAGACCGCCCGGGGTTTCCAGACTCCCTTCTTCGGGATCCCACGCGCCGTCGTCCCACCGTGGAAACACACCGCGGCCAAAGAACCGGCGTACACATCGCACGCCGTGCATTTTTGGAAAGTCCAATCGCTCCTCTAGAGGAGTGAAAAAGCAGCCCGATTTGCATGATTTTCAAAAACCAAAACACGTGTTTTTCAATGGACTCCTCTAGAGGACCTCTAGAGGAGTGGCCATGAACCGGCTTTCGGGGGTCCGCGGCCCGCCGGCCGGCTGACTTCCGGCTTGCGTTGCATCCGTGTTCCGCCGCATCGTTCGCAGAATGTCGGAATCCGGATGGACCAGTGATTCGCCGGCGGCAAAACAGGGGTGCGCTCCGGTTTCCATGCTGCGGGTGGCGCTGTGTCTCGCGGGCGTGCTGGTCGGCGCGAAGGCCGTGTTGCTCGACGTGCCACGGTCGCCGCACTGGGTGTTGGACCTGGCGGCCGTGTCGTTCCAGGATGTGTTGTTCGCCGTGGGCCTGGGATGGATCGCGGACATGGCCGCCCGCGCCGCATCGCGCCGCCCCCGACTGGCGCGCGCCATCCGGGGTGTGACCGTCGCCTTCTTCACGGTCTGCGCCTTTTACACCGTGCTGGCCGTCGGCATCTTCCAGTATTTTTCCCGGCCGCTCAGTTTCGATCTCCTGGGCCTCGTCCGCAACGCCTCGGCCCTCCAGTCCTCCGTGGGCGAACGGCTCACGGTGGGGATAGTCTCCGCGTTCGTCGGTGTGCCCGTGGTGTACGCCGTCGCCGCCTTCGCGCTTGGCCGGCGGCGGGGCGTGCCGTGGCGGGCGCTGGTGGCCGCGGGTCTCTGGGTCGCAGTGGGCGGGTGGCAGTACGCGCCGCAACCGGACGATTGGGAATACGGCCAGTTGGCGCTCAGCCCGCACATGGAACTCGTCCGCTCGACGGTCGTGGGGCTGTGCGGCGTGCGCCAAGTGACGTTCCCGAAGGATTTTCCGCCGGAGTATCTGGCGGAGCATCGCGCGATCCAGAACCGCGGGCCGGCGGCGGGCCGTTTCGAGCTGCCCGTCGGGGCGGGCCGGCCGCGCAACGTGATTGTGATCGTGCTCGAATCGGTGGGAGCGAAATATCTGGGGCTTTTCGGCAGCCGTTACGACACCACGCCCTGCCTGGCGGCGGAGTCGGCCCACGCGCTGGTGTTCGACAATTTCTACTCGCACCTCGGTTACACCTACTGCTCGTTCATGGCCATCAACTTCGGCCTGCATCCCGGCCTGCCGTGGTGCTACGCGCCGGCGGGCGGCGCGCCGCTGCCGTCGTCGCTGGCCGGCGTCCTGGGCAGCCGCGGCTGGCGGACGGTCTATCTGCAAAACGGCGACCCGGACTGGACCGGCGGCGAGTCGTGGATTGCGGGATGCGGCTATCAGGAGGTGCACGGGTTCCGCGAATTCGGCTGCCCGCTGCTGACCGCGGAGGGAACCGAGGACCGCTACCTCATTGACCGACTGTTGCGGTGGATCGACGCGAAACGCGGCCAGCCGTTTTTCGAGATCTGCTGGACGGACCAGACGCACGATCCCTATCCGCCCAGTCCCGGCATGAAGCCGATTGAGTTCCTGTCTGGCAAACCGGCCGACGGGGCGAAGGCGGAACTCTCGCGGTACCTGAACATCCTGCACGAGACGGACCGGCATCTGGGCCGGTTGTTTGCGGAACTGCGCGCCCGCGGGCTGGCGGACGACACGCTGGTGGTGATCACCGGCGACCACGGCGAGGCCTTCCGCGAACCGCACCGGCAGCGGGGGCACGGGTTTTCGGTGTACCAGGAGGACGTGCATGTGCCGTTGATGTTGTGGAACCCGCGGCTGTTCCCGGCGGGCCGGCGCGTGGCCACGATCGGCATGCACATGGACATCAACCCGACCCTCACCGACATCCTCGGCGTGGAGCCGGCGGGCGGATGGCAGGGGCGGAGCTTGTTCGAGCCGGACCGTCCGCCGCGCGCGTATCACGTCAGCAGCGTGGGCGATTACCAGTTC
This sequence comes from uncultured Verrucomicrobiota bacterium, assembly GCA_964482575.1. Classification (GTDB taxonomy): domain Bacteria; phylum Verrucomicrobiota; class Verrucomicrobiia; order CAIQCK01; family CAIQCK01; genus CAIQCK01. Next base: position 2,128 of record CAZAAF010000252.1, read on the forward strand.
GGCCTGCGCGACGGTTCGTGGAAGTACATCCTCAACACCTCGCGCGGGCGGGAGATGCTGTTCGATCTGGCGCACGACCCCGACGAGCAACGCAACCTCGCCGCGGACGAACCGACGCGCTGCCACCAGTTCAGGCAGCGATTCGCCGCATGGGTGGCGTTCGAGGAGGAATTCCTGCGCAAGCGCGGGAAATGACCTGGCGGCTGGGTCGCGGGGAAATGGGGCTCGCGTTGCCGGAACGTCGGGCTTATGCTTGGCATCCAGGATCGGACAGGGTGGAACGTAATCGCCGGCTGTCCGACGAATGGGACGGCGGGACGCATTCCTGGAAATTATTCGCGACGAAGGAGAACAGGTCATGGACCCGGCGAATCAAGCCGAACGACTTGGAATCATATCCACGGGGGAATTTGCGGCCTGGGCCTCGACGCAATTCGCTTTTCTGGTCTCCGAATTCGGTTTTGAACGGATGACCGACACCAAAGCCGCCCTCGAGGCGCGGTACGGGACGGACATCGACAACGAGGTGTCCCAGCAATTGCAGGGAGACCTCAGCCATTATTCGCTGAACTACCGCAAGCAGGGGACCTACATCTTCATCAATTACGAGTGGGAGCAGAACATCTCGCTCTACATCAAGGTGGAGGAGGCGGGACTCCTCGAGGAAATCCGCACGCTGCTGCGCTGGCTCGGGGCGCCGATGATCGATTCCCGGTTGACGACCCTGCCGGAGCCGCCTTACAGGAACTACACCAAGGACTACGTGACCGTGACCGCCCGGGTCCTGCGGGAATATTTTCCGCGGGTGTTGATGGGCGAAACGGAAGAGGCGTGGCGGTTGAGGCTGCTCAATCCGAAGAAGTAAGTGCTCGCGCGGTCGTACACCCGGTGTTATACACGGGCTCCGGTTCCTGCCACACAGGAACGCCAAGGCAAATCTGGTTCGATGTTTGGAGAACGACCATGAAGCAACCTGAGTCCCCCGATCCCTCCCACTATCACGCCCACTGCTGCCCGTGCGTCCCGCACGCGGGCCACGACCCCTCGGCCGTGTCGCGGCGCGGCTTTCTCGGCGGCACCGGCCTGGCCCTGCTGGGCGCCACCGCCCTCCAGGGCATGACCTGGCAGGCGCTCGCCGCGCTCAAGCCGGACGAGAAACCGCTGGCGCGGCGCCGGCCGCTGGTGGTGAAGCCGATCTTCTTCTACTCGACCTCGACGCCGCGGCCGATGACCAGTTGGCGGCCGTGGGGCGGCATCGAGACGCAGGCGCAGGCCGACGAGGAGATGGCCCGCATCGGCGGCGAACTCAGGAAGCTGGCGTCGCGCGCGGATTTTCCGCTGAAATTCCTGCCGCTGACGCCGTTCAAGGGCGGCCAGCTCGCGTCGGTGGAGGATCTGCCGTCGGCGGACGTGGTGCTCGCCTACGCCTCCAGCGGCAACATGGTGCAACTCGACCAGTTGGCCGACTCCGGCAAGGATGTGATCCTCTTCGTGCGCCACAAGTCCGGGCCACTCTACCTTTACTACGAAGTGGTCAGCCCCATCACGTTGCGCCGGCGGAAGAACGACCGGCTCGCGGCGAAGAGCGTCGCCGAGGACGACGTGGTGGTGGACAGTCAGGACGAAATCCTCTGGCGGTTGCGCGCGCTGTGCGGCCTGCGCAACACGATCGGCTCGCGCATCGTCGCGCTCGGTGGCGCCCTCGGGTGGGGCGTCGGGCCGAAGGCGGCGGAGATGGCGAAGGATCGCTTCAAACTCGAAATCGAAACAGTCACGTACGACGACCTGAAGAGGCTGTTGCAGGACGCGATGGCCGATGCCTCGGCGGTGAAGCTCGCGCAACAACAGGCGGCCGATTACCTGAAGCTGCCCGGCACGAAGCTGGAGTCCGGCCGCGATTTCCTCGAGCGCGCGTTCCTGCTCACGCAGGTCTTCAAGCGGATGATGCAGCAGGCTCATTGCACCGCGTTCACCATCGGCCACTGCATGGGCGCGCCGATGCCGATCGCGAAGACGACGGCGTGCATGCCGTTGAGCCTGATGAATGACGAGGGCTATCTCGCATTCTGCGAGTCGGACTTCGTGGTCATCCCAGCAGGCATGTTGCTGGCGAACATCTCCGGCCGGCCGTCGTTCCTGAACGACCCGACCTATCCGAAGCACGACGGCGTCATCACGCTGGCGCACTGTACCGCGCCGCGCAAGATGGACGGCAAACACATCGAACCCGTCCGCATCCTGACGCATTTCGAGTCCGACTACGGCGCGGCGCCGAAGGTGGAGATGCGCAAGGGCCAGCTCGTCACCAACCTCATCCCCGGCTTCGAGGGGACGCGCTGGGCCGGCCTCCACGGCGAGATTGTGGACGCGCCGTTCCTGCCGATCTGCCGCAGCCAGATTGATGTGCGGTTCAAGGCCGACCCGTTGCAGGTGGCCAAGCGCATGGGCGGCTTCCACTGGATCACCGGCTACGGCGATTCCATGCGTGAGGTGGCCTACGCCTTGCGCCGGCTGGGCATCGAGTTCGATAAGATCGGGTGAGCCGCATGGCGGTGGAAAGCCGGTTGCAACGACACTGCGTAATGACCGTCTGTCATAACAACAAGTGTCACCTAATTTTATGTTAAACAACTCTCACAAATAGATGGTCGCTACAGGATTGATTATGTCAGAACTCATTGAACAACTGGCAGACAACCTCGACATCTCTCTGCGGACGCAAGCTGGATTGCAGCTCATTCAGCTTCGGGATTGCGGAAGAATCGTTCAAGCTTGCAGATCTAGCAGGCTACTCATCCTCAGCATTGAGGCGTTTAGGTTGTCCGAGCGGAACGTTGTTCCCGACACCGATTGGATTGCGGACTTCTCAGAACTGGCCTCAAGGCAATGGGACGTTGCCTGCCTTGAGGCTGCGCGTTCAGTAAAGATTTTCTTCGACAAGGCAAAGGACCGAACAGATCTCTGGTTCGACTTTATTTTGAAAGCACGCGAATGACTTACTTTCTGTCCATGGAAAAGGAAAAAGGAGTCCTATAATCTTTGCATGAGTTCCATCGTGATGGGCGCCTCCGGTGCCACACACCACAAGATCGGTTGAGCGGAACTTCCTTGGTGGCCGTTCCGTCAATCGCTCCGGCCTAAGCCGGGTGGCACTTTGAACTCAATCCTCCGCCGCATGAAGTAGTGTGGTTTGTGGGGCGGCTTGTGGCCCCAGCTTTCGCTGTAGCTGTAGTAGAGCCAGCCGGCAAGCGAGGAGGCGACCGGCTTGTCGAGCACCAGCGTCGCGTGCCACGCCAGTTCGCGGCCGATGACGGGAATGGTCGGCACCTTCCAGATTTGTTGCATCCGCCCGCGCGGCCAGTGAATGCCATCGTCGGACGACGCCACATAGACACCGCTGCGGCCCTCCTTCCCGCTCTCCAGCCACGCGTTCACACAATACAACATCACGTATTGCCGCAGCGCCGGCACCCAAGTCACCTGCGGCATCAGTACGCAGGCATCGCGCAAGCCGCTCGTCACCACCGGCGTGTCGCGACCGCCGAGGCCCGGCTCGGTGAAACCGCCCTCGAACCATTTCCGCCACGCGTCCGGCTTCATCGCGTCTGCCACGGCGCAGCGCGCCATGCAGATCGTCACGCCGCGCCCGCCAATGGGTTCGTGCGACGTGTAGTAACAGTAAAGGAACCTGCCGGCCGGCTCTGCCAGCACCCATGGCTCGCCGACGCCCTGGTCGAAACGTCCGCCCGCCACCTTCGGCAACTGGCCGGTCAGGATCGGCCCGTGTTTCTCGAATGACGCGCCGCCGTTGTGCGAGACGGCCAGCGCGATGCGGCAATAAAAGCCGGGGATGCCTTCCTTGTTGCGTTGCATCCCCTCCTGGTCCTCGGCGTGATAGACCGTGACCAGTTCGCCCGACGGCGCATGCCACGCGCTACTGATGCCCGCGTAACCGTTGTCGAACTCGCCCGCCTTGCCCGGCAACAGCACGTCCCGCGGCGACGCGAGCTGCGTCATCGAGCCACCTTCCAGCATCACCGTCCGGATGCCCGCGGCGAGCAGCACGCGAACGTTCGGGTGGGTGCGAACGATGACGGTTCGCTCATCGGGGAAGTAATGGAGCCCATGCTGACCGTCGGCCAGCACCGTTTCCGGCGGGCCGAGTTCAATTGCGAGAGGTGGCGGCTCTGCGGCGCCGACGGGCAACGAGGCGGTCATCCATGTCAAAGCGATGAAAACACAAAAAAGAAAGTGGTGTGTCCGCTCGCTGTCGCGGCGGTCACAAACCGCCGCTACAGTATCCAAACGAACCCGCCACCCAATTGAGGGTAATGGGTTCACGGCACGAGTTGTACCGCATCCACCACGACGTAGCCGTCGGTGCCGGCGTTGGAAATGGTGATGGTGGTAGCGCCCCCGGCGTCCAGTTCGAAGCGGCCAAGGGAATGGAACAGGCCGTTGATCTCCGGCTTCTGGCGCTGGTTCACCATAATCTTCTTTTCACCGCCCGAGGTGTGGATGGTTACGGGGATGTTGGTGGCGCGATTGTTCTCGCTGCCGTAGGCCAGCCGGATTTCGTAAACGCCGGCCTTCGGCAGGTTCGGGCGGAAACGGATGGTCTTCCCGCCCTTGCCGTCGTTGCCATCGGTCAGGTAGCCGTCGCCGATGAACGGCTTGGAGTAGGTGGAGTGGCCCCATTCGCCGATAATCTCGGCCGCGGCGTCATCGAGCACGATGCCGCCGAATTTCCTTGATGCTTCCGCGAGGGAGAGGCTGCCCGTGGTTTTCGCGGGGGCGACGCTCACCTCCGGGGTGTCGTGGCTCTCCCACGGCAACCGCGCG
>CAZAAF010000253.1:0-3298 GCA_964482575.1 uncultured Verrucomicrobiota bacterium
CCGGCTGGAAATAGATTTTGATGAGGCTCACCCCGGTGAGCGAGCGCGATTCCATATGATCCACGCCCGAGGCCAGCGTGAACATGCGCTCGAACTGGCCGGTGATGTCATTCTCAATCTGCTCCGGGGGCATGCCGGAATAAAACGTGGCGACTACCAAGATGGGGATGTTGATCGGCGGGAACAAATCCACCGGCATGCGTACCAGGCTGGTCATGCCCACCACACAGGTGATCAGGCAGGCGACAATGATGAAATACGGAAAACGAAGTGCGAAACGTGACATGGTGACCCTTGAAGATGCCGTGTGCTTTCCCTACAGGCCCTTTCCGATGACCGCATCGCGCAACGCTTCCATCGAGAAGCCGTTCGTCTGGCATAGGGCGGCGACCCTTTTCGTGCGTTCGCGGAACTTTTGCGCAACGCCGGGAATGCTGGCGGCAATGGCCTGGGGGATGGACAAGACACCATGACAATCGCCCAGGAGCAGGTCCCCGGGCCGGATGGTCAGGCCGCCCACTTCGACCGGGGTGCCGAACTCGAGGATGTGAACGTACGCGTGCGAAACAGCCACGCTGCCTGCGAAGACGGGAAGGCCCATCCCGGCCATGGCGGGCAGGTCGCGCACGGCGCCATTGGTGACCGCCCCCACACAGCCAAGCGCCTTGAGGATGATGGCCTGCGTCTCGCCCAGGAATGCGCCCGTGCCGGGTTTTTCGTCACAATCCTGGATGACTACGATGCGCGGGGCAGGGATGGTCCGCACATGGTTCCACCAATTCACCCAGTCGGCCTCGCCGGGATACAGGTGCGGTCGGGCCAGCACGCCGGTGCACCGGATGCGCAGCGTGGCCGCGTACCCGATCATCGACGGCAGGCTGGGGAAAACGCTGTGGATGGTGGAGAGGGCATAGCCCTCATCCCGCAGGCGCAGGTCGAATGTCTCGATGGCGTTGGCCACCTGGCAGGTGCTGAGTCCCCGGATGGCCTCCAGTTGTTCGGCGGTGAGGGTTTCCTTCATGGGCTGAATCTCCAACAGAAACGTAAACGACCGTTCGGGGTTATTCCGTGTGATTGCCGTTGATCAACTGGGGCCTGACTTGTTGGCCGGGTTTCACGAGCGCGCGCGCGCCGATCATCACGCGGTCGTTTTCCTTCAGCCCGCTGGTGATTTCGACCCTGTAGGCGGTGGAGACGCCAAGGGTGACGGGACGCTCCTCGATTTGATCCTGCGCGTTGACTAGATAGACCGTGGGCTCTTTGCCGGGGGCGACCGCCTCCACCGGGACCGTCAGCACCTTTTCCCGCTGGTCGAACTTCAATGTCACAAAGGCGTACATGCCCGGCATCAGCTCCAGGTCGGGATTGGGAACTTCCACCTCGGTTTCCATCGTGCGCGTGGACGTCTCCACCTTGTGGGTGAAACGGGTGATTTTTCCTGGGAAACTTTTTTGAACCGATTCCACGCGGACGTCCACGGCGTCGCCAACGTGGATGTCGGTGACGTAGGTGACGGAAACGGGAAAGTCCAGCCGCAGCCGGTAATTGTCCGACAGGCGCACCAGCGGCATGGCCTGGGTGCTTGACGCAGTGCCGGCTTGGATCAGCGCGCCGGGGTCGGCATACCGGTGCGTGATGACGCCGTCGAACGGCGCGGTGATCCGCGTGTATTCAACCAGCGTCTTGTCCTTGGCCACTTCTGCCTGGGCGGCGGCCACGGTGGCGGCGGCGGTGCGTTCGTTGGCGGTGGCGGTGTCCAGGTCCTGCTGGGCGATCAACCCGGGGTGTTCCTGGCTGGCCGCCACCAGGCGCGTCTGGATGAGGCGCGCGTTGGTATAATCGGCCTCGGCTTTTTGCTGGCGGGCCGTGGCGTTGCGCAGTTCATCATGCAACTCCGGTACCTCCAGCGTGGCCAGCAACTGCCCCGCTTTCACCTTGTCGCCGAAGTCCACGCACATCTTGTCCACGTAGCCGGAGACCTTGGCGTGGAGGTTCACTTCGAGGTAGGGCCGGAACTCGGCATAGCAGGTCAGTTCATTGGCCAGATCCTCGCGGGTCACCCTGGTGATAGCGACGGCGAACAGATGCCGGGTGTCCTCGGATTTGGATTCAGCTCGTGTGCGATACACCATGAACACCAGGCCTCCAATGACCGCAGCCGCCGTGACGATAATCAAACTCCATCGTTTCATTCGAACCAATGATCCCTTGTTAAGATTGGGTTGCCCCTGTTGTTGCTTCGGGGTTTGTCACCAGCGGCAGTTCCACGCTGAAACAGCTTCCCCGGTACGGCTGGCTTGCCACGCCCACCTTGCCCTCGTGCGCATCGCAGATGGCCTTCACGATCGAAAGCCCCAGGCCGGCGCCCCCCAGTTCTCGCGACCGTGCCTTGTCCACTCGGTAAAACCGTTCGAACACGTGCGGCAGCGCATCGGCCGGGATGCCGATGCCATTGTCGATGACTTCCAGCCGGGCCTTGGGGCCGGCGGCTTTCACGACCACGATGACCGTGCCGCCCAAGGGGGTGTATTTGATGGCGTTGTCCAGCAGGTTGACGACGACCTGTTTCAAGCGTGCGCGGTCGCCCTCGACCATGACACTGGGAGCGATGTTGCGTGCCAACGACACGCCCTTGTCTTCGGCGAGCAGACACATCTGTTCGGTTGTGGTCATCACCAGTTCACCGAGGTCGAACTGGACACGCTCGGCTTGCGCTTCGCCGGCATCGAGGCGTGACAGCGCAAACAGCTTTTCCACGATGCGTGCCAGCCGATCCACTTCCTCCAGCACGCTGCCGATACCGTCGCGCGTGGCGGCGGACAAGCCGGGCGTGCTCACGGTGTTTTCCAGTTCGCCCCGGATGACTGTGAGAGGCGTCCGCAATTCGTGCGAGGCATCCGCCAGAAAGCGCCGCGTGTGATCGAACGACTCGTTCAAGCGCATGATCATGTGGTTGAGGGCTTCCGAGAGCCGTTGCAATTCGTCGTGCGTGGGCGGCACCGGCAGCCGTTCGCTCAGGTTGTGGGAACTGATCCGCTCGGCCGTGCGCGTGATGACATCTACCGGCGCGAGCGCGCGGCGGACCACCGCATAACCGCCGAGAATGACGATGACGAGGATGACCGGCAAACCGACGGTTAGCGGCAGCATCATTTGCTGCAGCACGGTCTGGATGGGCGCACGCGACGCGCCGACTTCGACGATGAACGTCCGGCCGCCGGTCTGACAGGTGAGCGTGTCCACGAGCAGCGGTTTGGCTTCCGGCTGCGGCTCGTTGCGCAGCGTTTCGCGCTTGGTC
>CAZAAF010000253.1:3326-6969 GCA_964482575.1 uncultured Verrucomicrobiota bacterium
GGGACCGCAGGGGCCGGCACCGCGGCGGGGTCAAAACTGGCATCGAGGGGCTTGCCGGATTCGTAGAGCCGGGTGCCGCCGCTTGTCACGCGGATGAACCGGCCGCTGTGCTCCGGCGCATACCGCTCGCCGATTTCCGTTGCCAGGGTTTGGGGGTCCACATGACCGCCCGCGCGTACCAGCAGTTCAGCAACCTGGTTGGCCCGGCGGCTGAGCAGTTCACCGAGACTGATTTCCAGATAGTGTGCGAGCTGCCAGTAGATGAAGGCGCCGAAGAGCACGAAGACCGCGCACAGCCACCCCGCATACCACCTCACCACCCGGAAACCAATCGAACGCGTGTTCATGACTCGGGCTCGTCACTGATGCAGTAGCCAACGCCCCGCACGGTGCGGATCAGTTTCTGCGCAAAAGGATCGTCCACCTTCGCCCGTAGATGACGGATGTACACGTCCACGATGTTCGTCAGGCCTTCGAAGCTCTGGTCCCAGACGTGTTCGATGATCATCGTCCGGGAAAAAACGCGGCGCGGATGGTTCATGAGATACTCGAGCAGCGCGTATTCCTTGGACGTGAGATCAAGCCGTTTGCCGTCGCGCCGGACCTGTTGGGTGAGCCGGTCCAGTTCCAGGCCGCCCACGCGCAGGATGTTCTCCCGCGCCACCGGCCCGCGGCGCAGCAGCGATTTGACCCGCACGAGCAGTTCGGCGAAGGCGAACGGCTTGGTCAGGTAATCGTCCGCGCCGGCTTCGAAGTGCTTCACCTTCTCTGCCGTGGCATCCCGCGCGGTCAGGATCAGGATGGGCACCGTCGAACTCTTGCGCCGGAGGCGGCTCAGCACCTCGGTGCCCGACAGCTTCGGCAGCATCAGGTCGAGGATGACGAGGTCGTAGTCATTGGCACTGGCCATGTCCCAGCCGCTCTCGCCGTCGCGGGCAATGTCCACCGCGAACCGTTCGGCGCGCAGGCCGCGCGCCACGAAATCGGCCACTTTGTTTTCGTCTTCAATTAACAGGCAACGCATGGAATTCAGCCTCTGTAGGAATCAGACAATACCGGCATTAAGATTGTATGGATGGTGAATTAAAAATCGTTCATGGAAAAACCAGGAAAGTGGACGGCCTGCCGCTTACACGGGGTGCAAGACCGCGGGCCACACACTGGCGAAAATCCCTGTTGCCCATGCATCCAGTTCCAATGCAATATGGACGCCTTTGTTTAAAAGGCGAAAACTATTTGAGATGAACGTGACTTCATGGATGGTTGCAGCAATCGCGGGCGGGTGTCTTGGGACGGCGGCTGTGTCCGCCCAAGCCCAGCTCGCGTCCAACACGGTACCCATCGAGGCCTCAAGCCCGGCCAGGGCGGGTGCCGCCGCGCTGTCCCAGCCCGCCGCGTCGCAGGAGAAACCGGAATGGCGCACCACGGTCAGCGCCACGGTCTCCGAATGGTTTGACAGCAATGTGTTCCTCCAGGATGTGGGCAATCTGGCCCACAAGCAGTCCATGGTCACCTCCCTGGCCGCGTTCTTTGGCGCCGAATGGGAACCCCAACGGGAATTCCACCTCGCCGTCAATTATTCGCCCAACCTGATTCGCTATGCCTCCGACTCCAGCGAGGATCACACCGATCACCGCGGCAACATCAACTTCTCCGGCCAGCTCGGCGACGCCACCTACGAGGTGCTGAACTCGGCGACATGGATCGACGGCAGCCGCCGGTGCGTGACCTACACCGCCCCCGGCGGCGCTCCGGCCATCGGCGGCGTTCCCGTCCGGGACCGGCGTCAGGCGTTGAATCTCAATGAGAGCTTCAAGCTGCAATACCCCATCGGCGACTGGTTCATCCGTCCGGTGGGCGGCTGGTACATGAACGATTACAAAACCGACTACAGCGCCGCGCCAGGGTATGAGAACTATGCCAGCCGGGACGACATCAACGGCGGCGTGGATGTCGGATACCAGGTGTATGAGAAGACGTTCGTGGTGGCGGGCTATCGCTTCGGTCATCAGGATCAGGCGGCGCTGTTGAGTGGTCCGCTCCAGTTTTCAAACGACTACAACCGGTTTCTGTTCGGGGCCGAGGGCAGTCCGCGGCCGTGGCTGAAGTTCGCCTTCATGGCCGGTCCTGAAATTCATTATTACGATGATGCGACCACGACCGATGGATTCTACCGCCACCAAAGCCAGCTTTACGTGGATTTCTCCGCGACGCTGACGCTGGGCAAGGCGGATTCGGTGGTGCTGTCCGTCAAACGCTACACGCGGCCCGGCTACACCGGCCGCAGCATGTTATGCGAGTTGCTCAGCGACGCGGTCTGGAAGCACAAGTTCACCGAGGCGCTGACGGCCAGTGCCGGATTCACCGCCTACATCGGCGATTATTTTCCCACGGTGCGTAATGATGAAATCTACACGCCGAACGCGGGACTGACTTATCAGTTCAACAAACACTTCAGCGCGGAACTGCGCTATTCCTACGACGTGGCCACCAGCGAGGTTCCGGATACCTCTGGCCGCGAATTCCAGCGCCAGATCGCGATGCTCAACCTGCGCTACGTGTTTTAGCAGAGTGATGGTCGCCGGCGGCAGTTGGGGGAACGTTTTCCCGGGAGCAGGTGGGTCTTGTCGAAGCGGCCCCGGGATCGCGACGGTTCACTTGCCGAACAGGTCGTTCAATAGCATGCCCGTGCCTTCTTCGACCCAATGGTTGTGGAGTTTGACCGCGGCCGTCGTGGCCGTCATGACCACGCGGACCTTGCCGTGGTCCTTGTGGACATGAAAGCAGGTGGCGGAGGATAAAAGGACGCGACGGCCAAAGAAGCTGTCCTGCCATGTGGCGACCGGCACGCGCTGGCCGTTGTCATCCTGGGCGTAATAGGTTTTTGCTGCCGTATCCGCCATCACGCCGGGGAGTTTGAACAGGAAACGCTCCTCGGTGAGCCTCTCGCCTTGTGTGTCATACAGCTCATTGCTGAAGGTGAGGGATGCGTAGAGCGCTTGTTCCTTGGTGCTCCACGTGAGACTGCCCTTCGTGAGCCGGCCGTCGGCGAAGGTCTGTGCCTGGTCGGGACTGGGGATGGAAACCGACGCCGCCTGCAACGGACCGGCCACCACGACCAGTGCCAGCCATGCCACGATTCTCGTTATGCAGCCCACGTTCATGTTCTTCCGGCTTCGTGCGCCACGCCAACCGGCGCGGACGACTCCGGGGGCAAGTTTGCACCAAAACCTCTTCAGCGGGAAACCGAAAGTTCCCGGCAATCGTTACAATCACGTGACACGGCGTTGCAGACGGTGAATGGTCGTGTTCGTCCCGGCCCGTCCGGCCTCCCAACATTTTCTTGCTTCACACCGTGCCCCCTGATACCACACACGACCATTATGCCAGCCATGCCACCGTTACCGACGTCCCGCCCTTCCGCCGCGGCGGGGAATTCGCCCCAGAAGGCCGGCCTGTTCCGGACTGCCGACGGAAAGAACTACGCCTTCGTCTTCATCCTGGTGTGTTCGCTCTTCCTGTTGTGGGGCTTTTGCAGCGGCCTGCTCGACAACCTGAACAAGCATTTCCAGAACTCGCTGAAGATCTCCAAGTTCCAGTCCGGGTTCGTCCAGAACGCCTTCTACATGGGCTACTTCCTGAT
>CAZAAF010000254.1:0-6967 GCA_964482575.1 uncultured Verrucomicrobiota bacterium
GATGTTCGAGCCGCAGATTTGCTCGCCGCGCGAAGAAGACCAGATCGTGAAAAGTCTTTTGGAGATTTTGGGTTGTGAAAAGCCCGCAGCCCAAGCCGCGTAGTGTTTTTTGTGCCAACAACCATACCGGAGAGTATAGCATCCATGAATAACCCGACCCCGACCGTCCCCACGCGCCGCCAGTTTCTCAAGACATCCGTGACCGCCCTCGCGGCGGCCGGCAGCCTCTCGATCGAACGCTCGGCCCATGCCGCCGGCAGCGGCGTCATCAAGATCGGCATGATTGGCGCCGGCGGGCGCTGCACCGGCGCGGCGGCCAACGCGATGAACGCCGGCCCCGACGTGCGGCTTGTGGCGATCCACGACATCTTCATGGACCGGGTGAAGGGGAAGCTGGAGGTCCTCAAGAAACAGAAGCCGGCGCAGGTGCAGGTGGACGACGCGCATTGCTTCGACGGGCTGGAAGGGTACAAGGGCGTCCTCGAGGCGGTGGACGTGGTGCTGATTGCCAACGCCGCGAAGTTCCATCCGTTTTACGCCATGGCGGCCGTGCAGGCCGGCAAGCACGTCTTCGTCGAGAAGCCGCACGGCATCGATCCCCATGGCATCAAGACGCTCACCGCGGCGTGCGAGCTGGCCAAGCAGAAGAAGCTCTGCGTCGTCTCCGGCCTCCAGAGCCGTTATCATGACGGCTACATCGAGACGATGAAGCGCATCCATGAGGGCGCCATCGGCGAGATCGTGTCCATCGAGGAGAACTTCCTGCGCGCGCCCTACGGCGTCTATCACCGCCAGCCCGGCTGGACCGAGGTGCAAAGCCAGTTCGGCAACCAGTATCACTTCGTCTGGCTCAGCGGCGACGACGTGCCGCAGTCGCTCGTGCACAACATGGACCGCGCGACGTGGGCGCTGCATGAGACGCCGCCCTTGAAATGCCACGGCCTCGGCGGGCGCTCCTCGTCGTTCAGCGAGGAATACGGCAACACGTTCGACCACCACTCGGTCATCTACCACTACGCCAACGGCGTGCGGGCGTATGCGTTCTGCCGCACCGAGGTCCGTTGCTACAACGAGGTCTCCAGCATCATCCTGGGCAGCAAGGGGCGCTGCGACCTGACCCGCTGCCAGATCGAGGGCGAGACGAAGTGGAAGTACGAGGGGAAGGCCGATCCGTATGATGCGGAGCATCGGGCGTTGTTCGGCGCCATTCGTGAGGGCCGGACGATCAACAACGGCGATTACATGGCCCGCAGCACGATGGTCGGCATCATGGGCCAGATCAGTTGCTACACCGGCGCGGAGGTGACGTGGGACCAGATCAACAAGTCCGACTTCTATTTTGCGCCGAAGTGTGAGGATTGCCGGATGGACATGAAGCCGCCGGTGGAGAAGGGGCCGGACGGCACCTATCCGGTGTACGTGCCGGGCTCGACGAAGTTGATTTGATTCCGAACCTCGAATGGGAAGCCGTGAGAGGATGAATCGATTCCCGAAAGGGGATCGTCCGTGGAATAAACTGACACCCACCCTATGAAAACGAAACTCGGTTTGTTACTGGCACTTGGTATCGCGGGCGCTGTTTCAGTCGCCCTCGCCGCCGATCCGAAACCCTCCGACGGGTATCCCTATGCCGGTCCGCCGGCGGCGGCGGTGAAGCCGATCCAGGTGCTGCTGGTGACCGGCTGCGATTATCCCGGCCACAAATGGCCGATGACGACACCGGTGCTGGCGCAGGGATTGCGCGAGGATGCGCGCATGGACGTGCGTGTCATCGAGGACGCGCACTTCCTCGATTCGTCGGCGCTGAGCCGCTATCACGTCGTGGTCCTGCACTACATGAACTGGAAGACGCCGGGGCCGAACGAGGCGGCGCGGGCGAATCTGAAACGGTTCGTCGAGAACGGCGGCGGGTTGGTGATGGTGCATTTCGCCTGCGGCGCCTGGCAGGAGTGGCCGGATTTTGTGAACCTGGCCGGCCGCGTCTGGAATCCCAAGCTCCGCGGCCACGACCCGCGCGGTCCGTTCCGGGTGGAGATCGCGCAACCGGAGCATCCGATCATGAAGGGATTGCAGTCCTTCGACACCGACGACGAGTTGTACACCTGCCTGGTGGGCGACCCATCGATCGAGGTGCTGGCGAAGGCGACCTCGAAGGTGGACAAGAAGGACCACCCGATGGCGTTTGTGGCGAACGTCGGCAAGGGGCGTCTCTTTCACTCGCCGCTCGGCCATGACGTGAAGGCCTTCAATCCGGCCGTGCTCGAACTGTTCCGCCGCGGCACCGCGTGGGCCGCGGGCCAGACGCCGGCGCCGTAAGATGTTTCTCGTCCTCCCGGAGGCGTGCTTGCTCCAATGACACAAGCCAGGAAATATGTGACCGCATGGGGGGCCGTCGTGGCCCTCGCGCTCGCCGGGGTTGTCGCGCGGCCGGTGGATGCCGCCTCTCCGGGCTCGCCGGGCCGGCCCCATATTCTGGTGATCATCACCGACCAGCAGCGGGCGGACATGCTGGGGTGCGCGGGCAACCCGTATGTGAAGACGCCGAACCTCGACAGCCTCGCCCGCAACGGCACGCGTTTTGAGCGGGCCTACTGCGCCAATCCGGTCTGTGTGCCGTCGCGCTTCAGCATGTTCACCGGCCGGTTTCCTTCATCGGCATGGAGAACAATCCCCACATCACCAACGCGGTGCCGCAGGAGGTTTTCGATGGCGCGATGGGGGCGATTTTCCGGCAGGCGGGCTATCAGACCGTTTATGGCGGCAAGGTGCATTTGCCGCAGTCCGGGCCGAAGCAGGGGTGGGTCACGCGCTACGGCTTCGAGTCCTTCCTGGGCACCGACCCGCGCGATGAACTGGCGGTGCACTGTGGCCGGTTCCTGCGCGAGAAACACGAACGACCGTTCCTGCTGGTGGCGTCGTTCATGAATCCGCACGACATCTGCTACATGGCCATCAACGACACGCGCAAGGATCCGACGGTCGGCCCCCTGGCCCGGGCGAAGTTGCCTCATGAGCCGCCGGCGGAAGCCTGCCTGGCCGAGGCGATGCAGTTGCCCGCGGGTGTGTCCGAGAAGGCGTTCTTTGAAAACATGTGTCCGCCGCTGCCCGCCAACTTCGGCGTGCCGTCCCATGAAATCGGTGGCCGCAGCCCGCTGACGAAAGCCGGGCCGCCGCCCTACAACTCCTGGGTGCGCAAGCACTGGACCGAGCGGGACTGGCGGTTGCATCGCTGGGCGTACGCGCGGTTGACCGAGCGCGTCGACGGCAACATCGGCGTGGTGTTGAAGGCGCTGCGCGAGTCCGGGCTGGAGGAACAGACGCTGGTGATTTTTACGTCGGACCACGGCGAGATGGATGGCTCGCACCAGTTGGAACAGAAGGGCACGCCGTACGAGGAGGATATTCGCGTGCCGTTCATCGTCAGCTGGAAGGGGAGGACGCAAGCGGGGCGGGTGGACCGGGATCATCTGGTGTCGAGCGGGCTCGATCTGATACCGACGCTGTGTGATTTTGCAGACGTGCCGGTTCCGCCGGCGTTCAAAGGCTGCAGCGTGCGGATGCTGGCCGAAGGCCGCGCGCCGGCGGCGGCATGGCGGGATTTCCTGGTGGTCGAGAATCTGAACCTGAGGGTGGTTCGCCGGCTTTCGTGGAAATACGTTGCCGGTATCGGGGTGGAGCCGCGCGAAATGCTGTTCGATACGCAACACGATCCCGGGGAAATGACGAGTCTGGCCGATGAAGCGCATCGTGCGCAGTTGGAGGAAGGCCGCCGCCTGCTCCGGCAATGGTGCCGCGACAGTGGTGACCGGTTGCGCGAACGTTACGAGGCAACACATCCGGAGAAACAACCATGAACGAATCCCATCCTTATTCCCGCCGCCAGTTCCTGGGCGGTGCGCTGGCCGCCGGCGCGTCGTCCGCCTTGCTCGACTCCCTCGCCACCACCGCGGCGGAGGCGCCGGCGGGCGATGCGAAGCCGAAGGAGTTCGCGCGCAAGATCAAGCTCGGCCTCATCGGGTGCGGCGGGCGCGGCGCGTGGCTCGGAGGGTTCTTCAAACAGCACGGCGGCTATGACATCTGCGCCGTGGCGGACTATTTCCCCGAGCGCGCCGAGAAGGCCGGCGAGAAGTTCGTCGTGGACGCGGCGCGCCGGTTCTCGGGACTGGGCGCGTACAAGCGCCTGCTCGAGAGCGGCGTGGAGGCGGTGACGGTGGTGAACGTGCCGCATTTTCATCCCGACCACGGCCGTGCGGCGATCGAGGCGGGCTGCCACGTCTATGCGGCCAAGCCGGTGGCGGTGGACGTGCCGGGCGCGCTCAAGGTCCAGGGGTCCGGCCGGCTCGCGACGCAGAAGAAGCTCTGTTATCTCGTGGACTACCAGATGGGTACCGACCCGATCAACATCGAGGTCGTCAAACGCATCCACGCGGGCGGCCTCGGCAAGCTCGGGCACATCGACAGCCTCGGGTTCTCGCCGCCGTGGGGCGAGCCGCCCATCAAGAACGTCGAGGACCGGCTGCGATGGTGGCTGGCTACCACCGCGCTCTCGGGCGATGTCATCACCGAGAACACGATCCACTCCATCAACGCGGTGCTGTGGGTGGTGGGGAAGCGGCCGGCAAGCGCCATGGGCCGGACGCGCGTCTGCCGGCCCGAACCGCACAGCGAGTTCCGCGAGGTGTATCTGGTCACCTACGAGTTCGACGACGGGTTGCTCTGGACGCACCGGTGCCAGTCGCTGCGGAACCAGCTCGACTGGGCGTTGAAGCTCGACGCCTACGGGACGCAGGCCACGGCGCTCGTCAGCTACCGCGGCAAGTCCTACCTGCGCGGCGGCCCGAAGCATTACGGCGGCGGCGAGGTGGTGAGCCTCTACGACCAGGGCGCGATCCGCAACATCGCCACCTTCTACGACAACATCGTCCAGGGGCGGTGCGACAACCCGACGGCGCAGCAGGCGGGCGATGACGCGCTCACGGCCGTGCTCGGGCGCGAGGCGTGCGCGCGGCGGTGCTGCGTGACGATGGAGGAGCTGATCAAGGAGAACAAGACGCTGGTCTTTGACACGACCGGGCTGAAAGTTTGAGCAACCACAACCACAAGCAACGAGGGAGAACATCATGATTCAACTGGGACTTCATACGGACAACTGGCGGCCGCTGAGCGTGAGCTTCGAGGGGGCGTGCGACAAGATCGTCGCCGTGGGCATCAAGCACATCGAGTTCGCCGTCATCCAGGGGCAGAACTTCATCCAGGCGCTGGGATACGACCCGTGCGTCACGCTCGCGTGCAACCCGCGCGCCCTGCGCCGCTATCTCGACAAGAAGGGCCTGGACGTCACGCAGATGGACGGCTCCTATCCGATGATGGGGCCGAACGGCTCTGCCTACGGCGTGCAGTACGTGCAGCAGAGCATCCGCTTCGCCGCGGAGATCGGCTGCCCGATGGTGGACACCGTGGACGGCGCGTTCGAGACGCCCGGCATGACGCGCAAGGAGGTCTTCCGCGTCACCTGCGACAACTATGCGCAATGCCTGCCGTGGGCTGAGGACCACAAGGTTATCATCAACGTCGAGCCGCACGGTCCCTACACCAACGATCCGGAGTTCATGCTCAATCTCTTCAAGCACTTCGACTCCGAATATCTGCGCTGCAACTTCGACACCGGCAACAGCTTCATCGCTGGCCACGACCCGCTGAAGTATCTGAAGACGCTGCGCCGCTACGTCACGCACCTGCACATCAAGGACGTCAGCCCCGAGCTGGCCGCCACCGTGCGCGGCGAGGAGACGGGCATCGGCAGTTCCATCGTGCCCGTCGGCGGCGGCGTCAACGCGGAGAACATCCGGAAGTGCCTGGAGTATCTCAAGAAAACGAAATGGGAGGGCGCGGTCTCCATCGAGTGCCACGGCTCCGACGAGAACACCCGGGCCAGCGTCGCGTGGATGCGCGGCGTGCTGAGGGGGCTGAAGAAGTGAGCCTGAAACATGTCCTTCTCTCCGTGGCGGTGCTCGTTTCGAGCGTTATCGGCTCCGGCGCGGACGCGCCGCCTGCGGCACCCATCACCAAGGGCCAGCGCGTGTTCACGTGCGCGCACAGTTTCCACGTCTTTGTCTATCGGCTCGTGGACGAGATGGCGAAAGCGGCGGGTATTACGGACCATCAGTCCGTCGGCATCTCGCGGATCGGCGGCTCGCGCGTCTTCCAGCATTGGGACGTGGCGGAGGAGAAGAACCTGTGCAAGGCCGCGTTGCGCGATGGCAAGGTGGACGTGCTCACGCTCTCGCCGATCTGGGTGGTTCCGCCCAAGGATCTGAAGGCTGTGACACCCGCGCCGGGGGACAAACGCGAAATCGTCTGGATGCCCGACGACGGCATCGAGAAGTTCGCCAGGTTCGGCTTGGAGCATAACCCGGACATCCGCGTCACGGTGCAGGAGTTCTGGCTGCCGAACGACGAGTATGTGCCGGTGTATCCGCTGCAGGTGCGCAAGACGCCGAAGGTGGATCACGACGCCGCGAACCTCGTGGAGTTGCGGAAGGCCCAGGCGCGGTATGACCATGACGTGGATGAGTTCTGCCGCGCCATCAACCAGCGGCTCGGCAAGGACGTGATCGTCACCGTGCCGGTCGGACAGGCGGCGGTGGTGTTGCGCGAGAAGATTGTCGCCGGCCAGGCGCCTGGACTGGCGAAGCAGTGGGACCTCTTCCGTGACCCTTGGGGCCATCCGCAGCCGGCGCTGCAAGTGCTGGATGGCTACTGCCATTTCGCGGAGATTTACAGCCGCAGTCCCGTCGGCCTGCCGTTGCCTGGTGACTTGGCGAAGATGAAGGACGTGAGCGACGACGACAAAGGGAAGCTTAACCGGCTGTTGCAGGAACTGGCGTGGGACGCCGTCACCCATCACCCGATGAGCGGGGTCGTGGCGAAATCAAAACCGGAATAGGGAAGAGTGCCGATGAACCGG
>CAZAAF010000255.1:0-4749 GCA_964482575.1 uncultured Verrucomicrobiota bacterium
TTCTTCGCGTTTCTGGGCGGGCCGGTGGTCGCCATGTTGTACAAGGCGGTCAACACTCTCGACTCCACGTTTGGCTACAAAGATGAGCGCTATCTTCAGTTTGGCTGGGCCTCGGCGAGACTCGATGACATGGTGAATTTCCTGCCTGCCAGATTCACGGCGCCACTGGTGGCACTCGCGGCCGCGCTGTTGGGCCACAATCCCCTCCGAGCCCTTCGGATCTGGCATCGGGATGGTCGCAAGCATTCCAGTCCCAATGCAGGACTGACCGAGGCCGCTGTTGCCGGCGCACTGGGTGTGCAACTAGGCGGATTGAATTACTACGGTGGCGAGCTGTCGGAGCATCCCCGCATGGGCGATCCGGTTCGCTCGCTGGACCGCCATGACATTCAACGCACCAATGCGATCATGATGGCCACAGCCGTACTGGCTCTGCTGGTTTTCGGCGGCGGCCGCATCGTCACGCTGGAGTTAGCGCGTATCTGTTGTGGAGGACATGTATGAGACAAAATCGGCGACTGCTGATGTTCACGGGCGATGGCAAGGGCAAGACCACTGCCGCCCTCGGCATGGTGCTGCGCGCGGCGGGGCATGGACAGCGGGTGCGCGTCATTCAGTTTATCAAAGCGGATTCGCAAACCGGGGAACTGGCAGCTTGTCAACGTCTGCCGGGTGTTGAATTCCAACAAATGGGACGGGGTTTCATTCCGAAGAAGGACAGTCCGAAGTTTGTTGTGCATTGCGAAGCCGCGGAACAAGCGCTGGCGGTTGCCGCCGAAGCCGTTGCGTCCGACCAGTATGACCTGATCGTGCTTGACGAGATTTGCGTGGCGATTGCGCACGGGCTGATTACAGAGGACAAGGTCTTCGAGATCATCGAGCACGCTCCCACCAAGCTCTGTCTCGTGTTGACCGGCCGGGGCGCGACTCAGCGATTGATAAACGAAGCCGACACCGTCACAGAAATGAAGTGTATCAAGCACGCACTGCAAACCGGAACGTGGGCGCAGACAGGTGTCGAGATATAACATGGACATTCCCCGCCTTGTCATTGCAGGAACCCAAAGTCACGTCGGCAAGACGTCAGTGACGCTGGGGCTGGTGACATTACTGCGGAGGCGAGGACTGCGCGTTCAAACATTCAAGGTGGGGCCGGATTATCTGGACCCAACGTATTTGTCGAACGCTTCCGGCCGCCCCTGCTACAACCTCGATGGTTGGATGATGGGCCGAGACCATGTGGAAACACTGTTTCAGCGCGCTGCGGCAACCGCAGACATTGCCATCATCGAGGGGGTCATGGGGCTTTTCGATGGGGCCGATCCAGCCAACGCGGAGGGCAGCACCGCGGAAATCGCCCGTTGGCTTGAGGCCCCGGTGCTTCTTGTCGTCAATGCCCATGGCATGGCCCGCAGCCTCGCAGCGGTAGTTCATGGCTTTGTCAGTTTTGACCCCTTGCTTCATGTCGCTGGGGTCATCGCCAACGGTTGCGGTTCCGACCGTCATGCCCGATGGCTGAGCGACGCGTTGAAAGCTGCGTCGTTGCCACCACTGCTGGGTCACATTCAACGCGAGTCCCTGCCGAAATTGCCCAGTCGGCACCTGGGCCTGGTGACAGCCGGTCCGGCGAACCTCTCCCCTACCCTGCTCGACAATCTCGCGGACAGTTTTCAGACTGGTTTGCAGCTCGACGGAATCCTTCGCGCCGCGCAGCAAGCACCACCCCTCGCCCAGTTTCCGGTGCCTGCCGTCATACGCGGACGCAAAACCTGCAGACTCGGAGTCGCGCGCGATGAGGCTTTTCACTTCTATTATCCCGACAACCTCGAAGCTTTGGAGGAGGCGGGGTGCGAATGTATTCCTTTTTCGCCAATCCGGGATTCCGCGTTACCCCCCAATCTCAACGGCCTCTATTTTGGCGGCGGCTATCCTGAGGAATACGCCGCGCCTCTTGCTGCCAATCTGACGTTGCAGGGCGCGATTCGCCGTTTCGCCGATGCCGGGGGCTGGATCTATGCGGAATGCGGTGGACTCATGTACCTGGCTGAAGGTATCGAGACACAGGATGGAATGCGCCACGCGCTACTTGGTCTGCTGCCTGGATGGACACGGATGAGCCGACGTCGAAATGCGCTCGGCTATGTCGAGGTTACGTTGAATCGCGACTCGCTCTGGGGCCGGTGTGGCGACTGCCTGCGCGGACATGAGTTTCATTACTCGGAATTGATTGGCAATCCTACCGCCGATTCCCAATGGAAAACCGCGTACACCGTCAAGCGCCGTCAGTCGGATGCCATTACCGCCGAAGGTTTTCAATGTAATCGCATCCTGGCCAGCTATATGCATGTTCACCTCGCCTCCCATCCGGAGGCCGTTCGGCAATTTGTCACACGCCTGGTTGAAACCCCGTCCGTCCCATGACATCGAGACCTTTCATTCATAAGTTTTTGGAAGCCCCTCTGAGTGGCCCCGAAATCGAGCAACGCTCCTTCGATGCGATTGATCGCGAGGCGCACCACTCTTTTTCCTCCGGCCAGTGGGAAATTGTGCGCCGGATCATTCACACAACGGGCGACCGCATGCTGGGCAGCCTGGTTCGTTTTTCTCCGGACGCCATTGCCGCGGGCGTGGAGGCCCTGCGGCAGGGCCGGCCCATTTACACGGACTCCAACATGATTCGCACCGGGCTGTCGCTGGTACGGCTGAAGAGCGCCTGCTCCAGCTACGACGCCGCTCGCATCCATTGTCACATTGCCGACGCGGACGTGGCCGCACGCTCGGCGCAAACCAAACTGCCGCGGTCGCTTTTTGCCATCCGCAAGGCCCGTCCGATGCTCGACGGCGGCATCGCCGTGTTCGGCAACGCTCCCGTGGCGTTGCTTGAACTCAACCGGATGATCATGGAGGACGCGATACGCCCCGCGTTGGTTTTGGCAATGCCGGTGGGTTTTGTCCACGTCCTTGAGAGCAAGGAAGAACTCATGACACTGTCCGTTCCTCATGTGGCAGTCGTGGGTACACGCGGCGGGAGCACGCTGGCCGTCGCAGCGCTTCATGCGCTTTGCACGCTCGCGGCACGACCCAACACGGAGGCGCCCGCGTGATCACACGCCACCATTGCGTCCTGTCCCCGCGTCTCGTGCTCTTGGCCGTCGTGACGTGGTCGCTGGTCGGGTTTCCAGTGCCGGCTGGCGCCATGCACATTTCCGAAGGCATCCTGCCTGCGCCTTGGGCGGGTTTCTGGTTTGCGATCTCCATTCCCTTCCTGATTTGGGGGCTGCGTGACCTGCGCGTCCGCAGCGAGCGGGAACCGATGTTCAAGTCACTGGTGGGGCTGGTGGGGGCCGCGGTTTTTGTCATTTCGTGCATGCCGATTCCCGTGCCCACCGCGGGCACCTGTTCGCATCCGTGCGGCACAGGACTGGCGGCCATTCTGATAGGGCCGACGCTCACCGTCGTCATCACCAGCATCGCCCTGTTGCTCCAAGCGTTGTTCCTCGCCCACGGCGGACTGACAACACTCGGCGCGGACATTGTGTCGATGGGCGTTGGCGGGGCTTTTGTCGGATACGGGGTGTTCCGCCTTGCATTGCTGCTGGGTTTGTCCCGCTGGCCCGCGGCGTTTCTGGCTGGCCTGTTGTCAGACTGGGCGACCTATGCAATCACCTCGTTGGAACTGGCCACAGCGTTGCATGGCAACACCAGTGTAGAGGGCGCATTTCTGGCCGTCGCCGGTTTGTTTTGCCCAACCCAAATTCCCTTGGGCATTCTGGAGGGAATTGTGACCGTTGCCGCCTGTCGATTTATCGAGACACGGCGCCCCGGACTAATCGCATCGCTGAAGCAACCGACAGGAGGTGCGCTGTGACAAATCACATTGCGACTGTCATCTTGGTCTTATGGTTGAGTTCTGTGGCTGGCACCCAAGCGGCTGAGACGAAATGGGCCGGCGTGGACGAGACCGTGGTGGAAAAATTTGCCACCGAGGCCGGCCGTCCGCCGCGGAAGCCGTTTATCAACACGGACCAGGGTGATCTTCTGTTGTTTGTCTTCCTGGTCGCCGGCACTGTCGGAGGATTTGTTGCCGGCTATTGTTACCGCGGGTTGTTCCCGCCGAGAGCCGGGGTTTCAGACAAGAACTTCCATGTTTAGCCTTTTCTCCGATTTCTTTGCGTCTCGCGACAACCTGCTCAGCCGGGTGGACTCGCGTGCAAAGCTTGTCGTTGCTGCGGTCACGATCCTGTGCGTGATCCTCTCCGGCAACCCGGTGTTGCCTGCATTGGTTTTCCTGTCGTGCGTGGTCGCGATGCTGGTGTTGCGTATTCCCATACGACTGGTAGCCATCCGCCTTGTTGCGCCGATGGGCATTGTGGTTGTTCTGGCGCTGCTTCAAGCCTTCACGGCTGGCGGCACCCCGCTTTGGACCCTCCCCATTGGCCCATGGCGCCTGGTCGCAACCCGAGAAGGACTTCATACGGCGCTTTTGACGGGCAGCCGCGTTGCGGGTTCGGTGAGCGTTGTCCTCCTGCTGAGCGTTGTCACACCTGCCCATCGGATTTTCCATTCGCTGCGGTGGTTTCGCGTACCGCAGGGCTGGGTCGAGATCGCCATGTTGATGTATCGCTACACATTCACCCTTCTCGACCTGACGGCCGAACTCGCCGCGGCACAGCAGCTGCGGATGGGGTATGCTGGTGTGAAGCGGTCCCTCGCATCAATGGGGACGGTGTGTGGGGCGGTTATCATTCG
>CAZAAF010000255.1:4759-6933 GCA_964482575.1 uncultured Verrucomicrobiota bacterium
GACCAGGCGGTTCACACACATGAGGCGATGGTGTTGCGTGGTTACCGGCGCGAGATTCCGTATGCCCCAATGCCACCGGTCACCCTCCGCACCAGCACCATGACATTGCTGTCAGTGGCGATACTGGTGCTGCTCTATATCACCCTGGGGAGGGCCGCATGAAGCGTGACGGCATGGCCATCGAAGCAACGGATGTCTCCTTTGCATACCAGGAGGGGACGCTGGCGCTGGCGGATGTTCAATTTCACGCGGCCTATGGCGAGTTCATCGCCATGCTTGCGTCCAACGGTTCTGGCAAGACGACGCTCATCAAGACCCTGGTGCGATTGCTCAGGCCCCAGCAAGGAACCGTGCGGGTTGCCGGCCGCGAGATCAACGCGTATGCGCAGGCAGAACTTTACCAGACGGTCGGGCTCGTGTTCCAGAACCCGAACGACCAGATATTCAGCGCCACCGTTGCGGAAGACGTCGCGTTCGGTCCCCGCAATCTCGGCTTGAATGAAGGCGAGGTTCAGCAGCGCGTTGCAGCCGCGCTTGATGCCGTCGCCGCCAGTCATTTACGCGAACGGGCGATTCATCACCTGAGTTTTGGTGAACAGAAACGCGTGGCCATCGCGGGCGTGCTGGCAATGAAACCGTCCATCCTGATTCTCGACGAGCCAACGGCGGGGCTGGACCCGGCGGGCGAAGGCATGATCATGCGATTGTTGCATCGCCTCAACCGGCAGCAAGGCATCACGATCATCCTTGCAACGCATTCGGTAGACCTCCTGCCCCTGTTCGCGGATCGCATCTACTTGCTCAGTCGCGGTCGTGTGTTGCGTGAGGGGCCGGCCCGTGAGATTTTCTGCAACCGCGACCTGATTGCCCAAGCCAGCCTGCGGCTGCCCTATGTGGCACACCTGCTTGACGACCTGAACCGGCTTGATGGTGTACCCATCGAAGACGTGCCGCTGACACTGGGCGAAGCGCGAGTTCAACTCCTCAAGTTGATTCCGGATGAACTATTGGTGAAACCGACCGGAGAGGCAAAAGTGTGATCCGATTACGCACAGGCTACACAACCGGGGCTTGCGCCGCCGCCGCCGCCAAGGCAGCGGTCATGTTTCTCTCCGGCGCGCCCGCCCCCGCCGAGGTGTGCATCCGGTTGCCGGATGGAAGCACGCCTATTTTCCCGGTGGTTTACTGTCGTCACTCCGGCATTGGTTGCGAGGCAGCCATCTGCAAAGACGCCGGCGATGATCCCGATGTAACGGACAAAGCCTTCGTCACTGCAACGGTTGAATTCATCGAGGGTGACAACATTGTCTTTGCCGCTGGCGAAGGCGTCGGTACCGTCACGAAGCCCGGTCTTTCGGTGCCTCCGGGCGAACCTGCCATCAATCCCGTGCCACGCCAGATGATTAACGAAGCCGTCCGCGAAATCACCCCTCGATCGGTGAAAGTCACCATTTCCGTTCCCGGAGGACGCGAATTGGCGGCACGCACATTCAATCCGCGACTCGGTGTCATCGGCGGCATTTCAATCATCGGCACCACGGGCCATGTGCGGCCATTCAGTTCGTCGGCGTTGCAGGACGCCTTGAAGTGTTCACTCGACGTGGCCCTCGCCAACGGCGTGCGGAGACCCGTGCTCGTGCCTGGCAACATCGGCGAACGCGCCGCCCGGCAACACTTCAGGCTCGGCCCCGACCAGGTCATTCAGGTTAGCAATCAGTGGGGCTTCATGTTGGAACAGACGGCCCAACAGGGGTTCACCTGTCTCCTGGTGGTCGGCCATCCGGGGAAGCTGGCCAAACTGATTGATGGCCACTGGGACACCCATTCTTCCCAGTCGCCGGGGGCGGCCCCTATTGTGGCGCGCCTTGCCGGGGATGTGCTCGGGCTTTGCCCGCCAGAGACCACAACGGTTGAAGGTATATTCGAATCCCTGCCGCCCGGCAAACAGCGACGTCTGGCGGACGCACTTGCCGCCCGCATCCGCACCGCGGTTTGTCAACGGCTTGACGGTTCGTGCGAAATCGTTGTTGTGTTGATCAATCTCACAGGCAAGATTCTCGGTCAGGACGGAGACGTCTCTCCCTGGAAATGAACGGGCATAAAATTACCATCGTGGGGTGCGGCCCCGGCGCATTGGATTACCTGACGCCGGCGGCGCGGGCTGCCATCGAGGC
>CAZAAF010000256.1:0-6925 GCA_964482575.1 uncultured Verrucomicrobiota bacterium
CGGCGTTCATCTTCCTCGGCTTCTGGTTTCTGCAGCAGGAACCAGAAGCCGAGGAAGATGAACGCCGGCAGTGGCGCCGGCGGCATTGCGTTCTGGGCGCATGTGGGTGGCTTCGCCTTCGGGGCGCTGCTTGTCCGGCGTTTCGTGCCGCCCCCGCCGCGGCTTATGGGGGACTGGGAACTGGTCAGGTAAATCACCGGCTGAATCCTTCCGAGGGATCGCGGCCTCCGAATGCGCGCATGCTCGCCACCGGGGCCGCCTTCGTGTACAAACAGCCCCGGCCTATCAACACACATCCCTGCCGGTTCATCGCCGCCCTCCTGATCGCCTCGTTGCCCGTGTGGTCCGGCGCGGAAACGCCCGCCGAAGCCCTGCGCGCGCAGGTCCGCGCGCGTGTCGAGGCGGAATACGCTTCGCTGGAGGAACTCTACAAGGACCTGCACGCCCATCCGGAACTTTCGTTCCAAGAGGTGCAGACCTCCCGGAAAATCGCCACCGGACTCCGGGCAGCCGGTTTTGAGGTTACCGAAAACGTCGGGGGCCACGGCGTGGTGGGCGTGTTGCGCAACGGTCCCGGGCCGACCGTGCTGGTGCGCACCGACATGGACGCCCTGCCGGTGAAGGAACAGACCGGGCTGCCTTTCGCCAGCACCGTTCGCACCAAGGACGACAAGGGCAATGAGGTGGGTGTGATGCACGCGTGCGGGCACGACATGCACATGGCCTGCTTCATCGGCACGGCGCGCACGCTGGTGGCGCTCAAGGACCGCTGGCAGGGAACGCTGTTGTTCATCGGCCAGCCCGCCGAGGAACGCATTGCCGGCGCCAAGGCGATGCTGGCGGATGGGCTGTTCAAGCGGTTCCCCAGGCCCGACCTGTGCGTGGCCCTGCACGATTCCCCCGAAATACGCGCGGGCTGGATCGGCTGCACCGAAGGCCATGCGATGGCCAGTTCCGACTCGGTGGACATCCTTGTGCGCGGCATCGGCGGCCACGGCGCCGCGCCGCACGCCACCAAGGACCCCATCGTGCTCTCGGCGGAAATCGTGATGGCGCTGCAAACCATCGTCAGCCGCGAGATCAAGCCGACCGAGCCGGCGGTGATTACCGTGGGTTCGATTCACGGCGGCACCAAACACAACATCATCCCGGACGAGGTGCGGCTCCAGTTGACGCTGCGCTCGTATGCCGACGCCGTGCGCGAGCAGCAGCTCGCCGCCATCCGGCGCATCACGCGCGGGCTGGCGCAGGCGGCGGGGTTGCCGGAGGAGTTGATGCCGGTGGTGACCGTCGGGACCAACAACACCAAGGCTGTTTTCAACGATCCCGCGCTGACGAAGCGGTTGGCCGCAACGTTTGAAACATGGTTCGGCAAGGAGAAGGTGGTGCAAAGCCCGCCCGTCATGGCCTCGGAGGATTTTGGCCTTTACGGACGCACGGCGGGCGTGCCCAGTTGCCTGTTCTGGCTCGGCGCGGTCGATCCGGCGCAGTGGGAGCAGAGCCATCGCACGGGCCGGCTGCTGCCGTCCCTGCACAACAGCCACTTCCATCCCCAGTGCGAGCCCACGCTCAAGACCGGGGTCACCGCCATGACCGCCGCCGTCCTCGAACTCACCGGCAAACGGTGACGGCGGGCGTGGAACGCGGGGCGTCGGACGTTGGGAAGGGGACCCGCCAGGCACACGGGAGGGTTTTTCATCAGAAGGCGCGGGATTTACGGGGTCTTTTGCAAATCCCGGTGCTTCACGGTTTCCGGTTTTTCCTATCGTCCTTTCGCGCATATCCTGCTTGCGGAACCGCGGCGCGTATTGGACGATGCGGGATGCGGCGCCGAATCCGTCCGCAAGGTGTGCGGCGGCGGCGTGGCAAGACGGATGGAGAATTTTTGATGAGCAAGCTGGCAATTCATGGCGGCAAGCCGGTGCGGACGAAACCGTTTCCGCGCTGGCCGGTGTTTACCGGGGCGGACGTGCAGGCGGTGACGCGCGTGCTGTCGAGCGGCGTCTGGTGCTGCACCACCGGCAAGGTGGTGGGACAGTTCGAGGAGGCGTTCGCGAAGTTCCAGGGCGCGCGCTACGGTGTGGCGCTCACCAACGGCACGACCGGATTGCGGCTGGCACTGATGGCCGCCGGCATCCAGGAGGGCGACGAGGTGATCGTGCCGCCCTATACGTTCCTGGCGACGGCCACGGCGGTGGTGGAGTGCAACGCCGTGCCGGTGTTCGTGGACATTGACCCGGAGACCTACAATCTCAACCCGCGGTTGATCGAGGCGGCCATCACGCCGCGCACCCGGGCGATCATCCCGGTGCATTTCGCCGGGCTGGCGTGCGACATGGACCGTCTCCTGGCGCTGGCGAAGAAGCACAAGCTGAAGATCATCGAGGACGCCTGCCACAGTTGGGGCGGGCGCTGGAAGGACAAGGGGCTCGGCTGCATCGGCGAGATGGGCGTGTTCAGTTTCCAGGCATCCAAAAATTTCACCGCCGGCGAGGGCGGGTTCATCACTACCGACAGCGAGGAGCTGTACACCATTCTTCAATCGTTGCACAACGGCGGGCGGCTCAAGCTGCGGCCCGACGGCACGCTGCCCGGCCGGCTCGCGGCCTACCAGAAACAGGCGGGCAACTGGTATGCCCATTTCCTGCTCGGCGGCAATCACCGCATGATGGAGATGCAGGCCGCACTGCTGCTCTCGCAGATGAAACGGTTGAAAAAACAGACCGACCGGCGCGAGGCCAATGCGCATTACCTCGACCGCGAACTGGCGAAGATCCCCGGCATCCGCCCGATGCGGCAGGATGCCTTCGCCACGCGCGTGAGCCGGCACCTCTATTTGTTCCGCTACGATGCGGTGGCGTTCGCCGGCAAGCCGCGGTCGAACGTCCTTGCGGCGTTGAAGGCCGAGGGCGTCCTGGCATCGCCCGGCTACCCGATGCCGCTTTACCGGCAGCCGTTGTTCCTGGAGAAGAACTTCGCGCCCTACACCGGCTGGAAACACTCCCGTCCGGACCTGGATTACAGCCGCGTGAGTTGCCCGGTATGCGAGCGGGCGTGCGCGGGCGAAGCGGTCTGGCTGGGCCAGTCCACGCTCCTCGGCACACGCCGCGACATGGAGGACATCGTGGCCGCGATGGCGAAGGTGCAGCGATACGCCGCGGACATCTGACGGCGGCCGGCTTACGGCCGCACGCCCCAGAGTTTCCCGAGCAGCTTGAACATCTCCGGGTCCTGCTCCTTCAGCTCGGCACGCACGAAGGGGTAGAAGTCGTTCGTGCCGAAGAAGGCCTCGGTAGATTCGGCGAAATACTCCCGGTCGTTGTTGAGCGCGTAGTGGCGCTTGTGCTCGCCGTGAATATAGAGGACATCGTCGTATTTTTTCGACGCGACCGCGCGCTTGTAGCACGCCTTGATTTCCGCGTTGTCGTGGCCGATCACCTTGTGGTGATAAGCGTGCGCCAGCTCGTGCAGCACCATCCACGGCTGCTCGTGTGTCCAGGCGAGGAAGGTCTTCGCGTTGGCCAGCTCCACCGCTCCGGCCTTCTCGGGGTTCATGTCATGCGCGCGCAGCCAGTCCGCCGACGGGTGATAGCACATGCACTTGTGTTTGGGGTGATCCAGTTCCACCCAGATCGGCACCTGTTGCAACTTCGCCAGCGGCCCGGCGGGTACGGTGTAGCGGATACGGTAGAGGTGCTCGCCAAGCCGTTTCAACGTCTCGTCGCAGAGCTGGCGTTGCCCGTCGCTGTCGAGTTTCTCGTTGACCAATACCCGCCAGCCCTCGATCGACCGCTCGTGATACGCGGTGATCGGGTCCCAGGGGTTGGGCGACGACGCGGCGGATGCCGACTGCGCCGGCGCGCTCCACGGCGCGAGCATGAGGGCGATCCAGGTGGCAGCCAGGCTGTTTGCGAGAAGTCTCATGGTGTGTGTGCTTTCTCTGCGACACGGGTGCGCTGGGCGACCCATTCCACGGCGCGGGGGATGAAATCCTCCAGCCCCGGCGTTTGTTCCGGGTGCGGGCTGCTGATGATGACGCGGCCCTTGCCGTAGCGGGCGGCGACGATGGCGGGCGAGTGGATCATGATGCCTTTCGGGGAATCATGCTCGGCGACTTCAGTCCTGTAGAATGCCAGCGGTTCGTAGTCGGGCAGCGATTCAATGTGCGCCGGGCAGAGAATCGGGCCATTGGCGTATTTGCAGTCGAACAGGCCGCTGTGATGACCGAGGATTTCGCGGCCGCGGGGGGTGAGTTCGAGTTTCAACATCGCGTGGCCGCGTTCCCATTTCGGCGAAACGGTCCTGGCGTTGAGAATCTTCAGTCCCCACGAGGACCCGTTCAAGGCCAGGTACGCGCCGGCGCAAATGCCGACGTACCCGCCGCCGTCCTCGACAAACTTCCGGATGCGGGCGCGACCGTCCTCGCCGATCGAGGCGGCCTCCCGGCTGCCACTGCCGCCGGGCACCGCGAGCACATTGAATTGGTCCAGCGCCCCGTGGTGGATATCGTCGCTGCAGACGCGGGCCACCATCGCGCCCGGCTGTTGGCCGACTTGTTCAAGGATACGCTCCGCCCCGACGCCGCCGGTGCCGGTGGCGTCGTACACCGCGAGGCGGATGAGCGGCCGCTTGTCCGCGGGGGGTCGCGCGGTCATCCACTCGGGAGTGACCGAATCGTCGATCATGTCCAGATGCTTCAACAGCGCATGCACCATGACGCGATGCTGCCGGGCGCGGACGGACAACGCCTGGCTCTTGATTGTCGTCTCCAGGATCATCGCGTGCGCGCTGAGATGTGCCCCGGCGGCGCGGGCCAGGCTTCCGTCCACCGGCGGGCTGCGCAGGGTGAAGCGGTGGTTTTGGTTGGTAACGGTGGCGTTGACCGCCTCGAGAATCAGGGCGGCGGCGGCCTTGCCCTCCGGCGTCGGGAAGACGATGACGCTGCTGCCGACGCTCTTGCCGGTTTCGGCGTTGAAATCGGTGCCCTCATGCAGGTCCACGACCCATGTCGGTTTTTGCCGGTGCGCAAAGTCCCACAGGGCCGTTGCCAGCGCGCCGCGCGGCGGACCGTCCTCCTTCGCCAGGGGAAAATTGCGGTTGAGGTTGGCCCGCTCGGCCGGTTCGCCCGGGATCAACCGCCGATGGGCTTGCAGCGCGATGACGTTGGCGCGCGGAACGAGGATGAGTTTGCCCCGCGTGATGGGCCAATGGCGAATCTGGCCCGCGGCATACGCCCCGGCCGGCTCGTCGCCGTGGACGCCGCCGCTGATCATCACCACCGGCCCGGCCTTGCCGCTGTCGCGAACATAATAGGGTGTAGCGGCCGGTGTGCCGGGGACGATGAGGCCCGCCGGCTCGTCGCCAACGGCATGGGACACCGCCAGAAATCCAAGGAGAAACCACGCGGGTTTGAGGAAGCGTTCGACAGGTGTCATCGGGTCTATGGTTGTTGCGCCGCCTCCACGCTGCCGACGGCCCTCATGATCGTGAGGTCCCCCTCGTTTAACAAATGCACGCCATCCGCGCCGGCCGCATACCATCGGGCGGCGCGGGCGCGATACTGGTCGAGCGAGAGCTTGCCGTGTGGCGGCGGTTTCATCTTGCCGGCGGCGATGAGCTTGTCCTCCTGCGGGGTGAGGTCGTGGCCGGTGGTGATGGCTTCCTCGCCGAAATACACGGCGCCGCCGGTGCCCCGGGCCATCCTGACGAACGGCTCGAGATCGAACTCATAACCGCCCAGGGTGTGCTGCGCCACCACGAGGTAATCGAGCAGCCCTTCCTTGAGCCATCGCTCGATGTCGCAACCCCACGCGCGGTATTCGCGCCAGTCCACGCGGGCGGACAGGCCAAGATGGCGGCCCTTGCGTTGGCCGGCGTCGTCGAGCAGGGCGCGCACGGCGCGGACGAAGCCGGTCATCACGTCCGCGCGCAGTTGCAGCCAGCGCGGGTCGTCGGCCTTCAAGGCGCGCGGATCCTGGCCGGTCTTCTCCTGGAACGCCTTGAGCAGCGGCTCGTCGTAGCCGAAGAACGGCGGATGACGGAGAAAATCGAGATTGATGCCGTCGATATCGCACCCGGCAACCTCGCGCAGGATGCGGAGTTTGAAATCGCGCACCTCGGGAAACGCATAGGAGAGCTTGGTCTTGTCCTCGCCCTTTGGCCCGCGCACACGCCACTCCGGATGCTTCCACCATAGCTGGCTGTTCAGCATCCGCGGCACCGTTTCGCCCATCCAACTGGCCGGGTAATCGCCGTTCATGCGCAGCGAGCCGTAACAGAGCAGGCCCGCCTCGTGACACGCGTCGGCCACAGCCTGGGTCAGGTTCACCCCGCTGTCGGCGATGGCCCGAAGCGTGTCATAAACCTGCTTGTCCCCGCGGCGCGGAAACTCGGTGACGCCGTCGCCAATCAACTCCGTCACCTTCGAGGGATAATTCGCGCGGCTGCCCGAGAGGAAACACCATTCCAGCACCGCCACCTGCGTGTCGCGGTAGGCGAGAATGCGCTTGCGGACATCCGCCGGCGATTTGTACGCGCCGCTGAAGAACGCGCTGAATCCGTCGTCGTTGATCACGACCGTCTTGGGCGCCTGGCGGGGCTTGGGAGGTTCGGGCGCGGCGGTGGCGACGAAGGACAGCAGCGCGAGGGCCAGTGCTGGCAGCCACGGGTTCCATCCAGCGGGTCGCTTCATGGGCGCGAGCGTAGCAGCCACGCCCGCGAAGGCAAGCCGTCAGCCATACCCTTCGAGGGGTGACAGATAAAACGCCGCACTGCCGAAGCTGACGACGGAGTTGGTCTCGGGTTCGTGCGACTGGCCGTAATCAAGGAACTGCGCCGTGGACGGTTCGAGCGCGGCCAGCAGCGTGTAGATGGCCGGGTAACCGCAGAGCCGCCGCGCGACCTTGACGGAGGCCACGATCCGGTG
>CAZAAF010000257.1:0-1609 GCA_964482575.1 uncultured Verrucomicrobiota bacterium
TGCAGTTGTAAATCTTGCCGTCCTCCCCCAGCGCGGTGGGACTGATGACCGGCGTGACGGAGCGGTGGATGCACTGCCGCAACGGGTCGGTGTTCACTTCCGTGACTTCGCCGACGTATCCCAGGTCCACGCCATCCGTCACCAGCTTGCGGCACTTGAAAATTTCCGCGCCGGAAAAACCGCGCGCCTTGCCGCCGAGCGATTCGATGGTTTTGACGATCTCCGGGTTGATCTCCCGCGAGAGCACACGTTCGACAATGGCCACGCTGGCCTCATCGGTCACACGCATCCCCTGAATGAACTGCGCCTTGATGCCGGCCGCGTCCATCGCGCGGGTGATGGCTTTG
This sequence comes from uncultured Verrucomicrobiota bacterium, assembly GCA_964482575.1. GTDB lineage: Bacteria > Verrucomicrobiota > Verrucomicrobiia > CAIQCK01 > CAIQCK01 > CAIQCK01. The sequence goes on from CAZAAF010000257.1 coordinate 348, forward strand.
CCGCCGCCGTGCACCACGACGGGATTGATGCCAACAGCCTCGAGGAAGACAACGTCCTCCGCCACGCCGTTGCGAACCTTTGGGTCGGGCGAATCCATGAAACTGCCGCCGTACTTGACGGCAAAGATCTGGCGGCGGAACCGCTGGATGTAAGGCAATGCCTCCAACAACACATCGGCTTTGGCAATGAGGGTTTGCATGGAAAAAGCAGATCGTCATCCGTACTCAGTATCCAGCAGGCCGGTGGCCAGAGCGGACGACTGATCACTGATGACTGAATACTGACTATTGGCTCACGTCCTACTCTCCCTTGTTAAACTCCACGTAGGCTTCCGTGAGGTCCGTGGTGTAGGCGGAAAACCGGCCCTCACCGAGATTCAGGTTCACGCGAACGGTGAATGCCGGCTGCGCCAGGACTTTCTTCATGCGTTTCGCCGGAACGCCGGTGGGCGCGCCCCCGGTGACCGCGTGGACCTTGTCGTAGAAAAGGTCGAGCTTGTCGGGGTCCACCTGCGCACCGCTGTAGCCGACGGCACAGAGGACGCGGCCCCAGTTTGGGTCGGCGCCGTACCAGGCGGACTTGGTCAGCATGGAATTGGCCACCGCCTTGGCCGCCATGCGCGCATCGGCGTCGCTGGCCGCACCTTCGATCTCGACGGTGATGAACTTGGTCACACACTCGCCGTCGCGAACAATGGCCTGCGCCATCTGCAACATGACGTGGTTCAGCGCCTCCTGGAACTTCGGATAGTCGGGATGTTCGAGCGTGAGCGGCACATTGCCGGCCATGCCGTTGGCGAGCATGAATACCGTGTCGTTGGTGCTCGTGTCGTTGTCCACGCTGATGCGGTTGAACGACTGGTCCGCGGCCGCGCGCAACGCCTTGTCGAGGCAGTTGGTGCTGACGGTGGCATCGGTGGTGATGAAGCAGAACATCGTCGCCAGCGCCGGATTGATCATGCCCGCGCCCTTGGCGATGGCACCGATGCGGACGTCGCGGTCGTTGATCTTGAGCGTCACCGCGATTTCCTTCACGTGCTTGTCCGTGGTCATGATGGCGCGCGCCGCGGCGGCGCCGCCCTCGTCGCTGAGTTGTTGCTCGGCGGCGCGGATGCCATCCAAGACGTTTTCCATCGGGAGGTTCACGCCGATGCGGCCGGTGGAGGCAACCAGCACCTCATGCGGTGCAATGGCGAGCAACTCGGCGGCGAGGCGCGCCATGTCGAGCGCGTCCTTCATGCCCTTCTCGCCGGTGCACGCGT
>CAZAAF010000257.1:1619-6913 GCA_964482575.1 uncultured Verrucomicrobiota bacterium
CTGTTGGCGACAATGGCCTGCGCGCGGCCCTTGGCGATATGCTTCTGCGACGTGCGCACGGGCGCGGCCTTGACCTGGTTGCTGGTAAACACCGCCGCCGCATGGGCGGGCATCATCGAAACGATGAGCGCCAGGTCCAGCGGCGTGTCTTTCTCGGTTTTTCCGGCCGGTTTGATGCCACAGTGCACACCCGCCGCGCGGAACCCCTTGGCGGCGGTGATCCCGCCGGGAATGACTTTGTATTTTGCTTTCATTTTGGTTTCGGGACCGGCGAACCATGCCGGTCAAAGCAATCCGGTTGTCTCTTCAAGGCCAAACATCAGGTTCAGCGACTGCACGGCCTGGCCGCCGGCGCCCTTCACGATGTTGTCCACCGTGCTCAGCGCGATCAACCGGTGGGTACGCGGGTCAATGCGCACCGCCACGTCCAGAAAATTGGTGCCGGCGATGTTCTTGGTGTCCGGCAGCCGGCCCGGCTCCATGACGCGCACGAACGGTTCGTTCCGGTAAAAATCCTCGTACATCTTCTGCGCGTCCGCCTGTGTCAGCGGTTGCGCCAGGTCGAAATAAACCGTCGTGTGGATGCCCCGGTTGATCGGCACGAGCGTCGGCGTGAAACTAATGTGAACCGGCGTTTCCGCCAGCAATCCCAGTTCCTGCTCGATTTCCGAGAGATGCCGGTGCTTCGGCAAACCGTAGGCGCGCACGCTTTCGTTGCACTCGATGAACAGATAAGCCAGCTCCGCCTTGCGGCCTGCGCCGGACGGGCTGCTGAGGGAATTGGCGACGATGCCTGCCGTCTTGACGAGCTTGTTCTTCAACGCGGGCGCCGATGCCAGCAGGATGCTGGTCGGATAACAACCGGGCGAAGCGACCAGCCGTGCCTGGCGGATAGCGTCGCGCCGTATTTCCGGACTGCCATAAACGGCCTCCTTCAACAGGGCCGGAGCCGGGTGCTCGTGCTCGTAATATTCCTTGTAAACCTCCGCGCTCCGCAGGCGGAAATCGGCGCTGAGATCAATGACCTTCAGGCCCTTTTCCAGCAAGGGGCCGGCAAATTCCGCGGCGACGCCATGGGGCAGCGCCAGGAACGCCACTTGGGCCTGTCGCGCAATTTCGTCCACCTTCGGTTCGGTGAAAACGAGCCGGCTGCGGCTGGCGAACTTGGGGAAGGCCTTGCCCAGAGGCTGGCCGGCCTGCTGGCGCGAGGTGACACACGTCAGGTCAACTGCAGGATGCGACAACAGCAACCGCACCAGCTCTTCGCCGGTGTAGCCGCTGGCTCCAACAATGGCGACTTTCACCTTGTTCATGTGACTGACGAGTGCCGAAAGACGATCAGGAATCGAATTGCCGTCTTCCGCACTCCTTTCTCCTCACGCTGAAAGCAAAAAACCCCGACGGTTAGCCGGGGCTTTTCGCACATATCGAAAATCCGACTAACGCTTCGAGAACTGGAAACGCTTGCGGGCACCAGGCTGACCGTACTTCTTGCGCTCCCGCATGCGCGGATCGCGTGTCAGCATCCCGGCGCTCTTGAGCTTCGGACGCAGCGCGACGTCCACCTTGTTCAAGGCGCGGGCCACCCCATGGCGCACCGCGTCGGCCTGGCCGTGGGGACCGCCACCGGTCACGTTGACAAACACGTCGAATTTGCCGGCGGTTTCGGTCAATTTCAGCGGCTGCTGAATCGTTGTCCGATGCGACTCGATTGAGAAATAGTCCTCCACCGGGCGGCCATTGACGGTCCACTTGCCCGTGCCGGGCGCGAGGCGGATACGCGCGACGGCGGTCTTGCGGCGGCCGACGGCCCACGTGTATTGCTGGAGTTGTTGCTGCCGCGCGGCGGCAGTTGAAATTGCGATGGGTGCCATGTGAGTCTCGAAAAACCGCTTAGTTCAACGTCAACGTCTTCGGCTGCTGCGCGCCGTGCGGATGATCGGCGCCGGCATAAATCTTCAGTTTGGTCAGCATCTGCCGACCGAGCCGGTTCTTGGGCAGCATGCCTTTGACGGCATGCTCGATGAGATTTTCCGGATGTTTGGCGCGCACTTCGGCGACCGTCCGGTATCTTTCGCCGCCACGCCAGCCAGAGTAGCTCATGTAGCTCTTCTGCTCTTCCTTCTTGCCGGTGAGCTTGACCTGCGCGGCGTTAATGACGACAACGAAATCGCCCGTGTCGAGATGAGGCGTAAAGGTCGGTTTGTTCTTGCCACGCAAGACGTTAGCGACCATGACAGCGAGACGACCCAGCACCACGCCCTTGGCATCCAACACGTGCCACTGACGCGATACTTCCAACGGTTTAGGCAAAAATGTCTTCACAAGTTCCAAAAATTAAGGGCGCAGACCCTACCGACCGCCCCCAAAACTGTCAACCACTTTTCCTCCAAAATTGAGAATTAGTTTTTCCGACCCCCCGTTTCGACGAGTGGCGGCCCCATCCGTTTCGCCATCCGTCATTAGAACAGGATGCCGGTCCTCGCCCACTTGACGAAGGCACAAATCACCGTCACCAGGATAATCCATAACACCGCTGTCCATCGAAACTTATGCGAACGTTTGATCCCCAAACCCGCCTCATCCACAGACCATGTCAGCAGGCTGGCAACCGGGAATCCAAGCACCAAAACCACCATCACCCACGCCCAGTCCGGGGCGGTCAAAAACCAGTGACCCATGGGTCTGAAAATTTTTTCCAGATGCGTCAACGCCCACCACGCAAAAAAGTGCGAACCGCCTCCAAACGCCTGGACCATGATCTCCAGCAGAATGAAGACGCCGAAGGCGCCGAGGATGGCCCCGGTGACCCGAAAGGTTTGTCGCACAGCCCGTTTCATGGTTGCGTCCGCCGCATGGCCCACGAGGTCCAGCCGCCCGCGCTTTCCCGCGCCATGCGGCGCCAGCCCAACCGCCGAAACACCGCCATGACGCGATTCGCGTCGTGATCCAGCACGCCCGCCAGCGCCAGTGTGCCTCCGGGGAGCACCCACTGGGTGATCCGACGCGCATTTTTCACCAGTACATCCGCGGCAAGATTGGCCGTCACGAGGTTGAATTTTGTGATGGCACGGCGTCCATCCCCGCAACCGGACCGGAAATCCTCCAAAGTACTGCGGGAGATGTCCACGTCGCGTGGCACACGGTTGAGCTTTACATTGGCCCGCGCCACGCGAACGGCCTGACGGTCGTGGTCAAACCCGACCGCCCGTGTGTATCCCAGCTTCGCCGCCACAATGGCCAGAATGCCCGTGCCGCAGCCACAGTCGAGAAAGGCTGGCGCCTCCTCCTTCCGCCGGAGGCTCTCCGCTTTCACCCGCTCGACCATCCTCAAACAAAACGCCGTCGTCGGGTGATGCCCCGTGCCAAAGGCGAGTGTCGGGTCGATTTCCACAACCAGCTGCCCCTCGCGGGCCGGCCATCGGGCCCAGGTCGGCTTGATGACCAACGTCGGCGAGATCGGCACCGGCTCGAAGCTGTTCCGCCAGGCGCGCGCCCAATCCTTCACGCGGATGAACTTGCGCCGCACCCGGATGGGGCCGGGAGTGAGGCCAAGCTCCTCCAGGATGTCACGGAAGGCCCGTACGGACCGCAGGATTTTTTCCGTCCCGCGCCGCGCCGGCAAAAACAGGGAAATTTCCGCACTTTCTTCGCCCGCCGGCACCCAACTGGTCGGCCACTGGCCCACCAGTGAACGCAGGTGCATCGTAAACGCCGGCTCCAGCCGCCGCGGCACCGTGACCAGAATTTGTTGCAGTTTTCCGTAAGTCATCGCAATTATGTTGTCGGACTCGGACGCGCCCTTCCTGAGGATGCTGGCGTGCCCGACCGGGAAAAGTCAATGGTGTAACGCCAATGAAAATCGGGCTCATCAGCGACACGCACGGTCATCTCGACCCGCGCATCCCCGTGCTGTTTGCCGGCGTGGAGCACATTCTGCACGCGGGCGATATCGGCGGGGAATCGTTGCTGGACGAGTTGCGGCTCCTTGCGCCCGTCACCGTCGCGCTGGGCAACACCGATGGCGACCTGCACCATGGCCGCTACCGCGCCGTGGAACGCCGCACGCTGGGCGGAAAGACATTTCTCGTCATCCATGCCGGCCGGCCGCAGGACCTCACGGGCGAGGCCCGGCAGATCATCTTCGACGGTGACAAACCCGACGTGGTCGTTTTCGGCCATACGCATCACCCCGAGCGGCTGGTGGACAATGGCGTGCTGTTCGTCAATCCCGGCTCGGCCAGCCAGCCCCGTTTGCGGCAGTCCCGCACCGTCGCCCTGGCCGAGATTCATCCCGATGGCCGGCTCGACGTGCGGTGGCTGAAGCTCGACTAGGCGGCAGCCACGGCACAAAAGTCATCCCTCGTGAGGTGTCATTCTTTTTTTGTTTGATATATCAAACATTCGAAATATAATTCAACCCATCATGGAAACATGGAAGGAATTTGACGCCAACGAAGTCACGCACAGCGTGGCCCACCATCTGGTGGCCATCTTCGAGGTCGGCCGCGAATATGGCGGCTGGGCGCGCGTCTCCGACATCGCCCGGCAACTGGGCATCACGCGCGGTAGCGTGTCGATCAACCTGCGCAACATCAAGGCGCGCGGTCTGGTGGTCGAGGACGGCCACCGCCAGGTGAAACTCTCGGAACAGGGCTTGAAGATCGCGCAGGCGATTATGGCCAAAAAAAACGCCGTGAAGGCGTTTCTTCGTGACGTGATTCACGTCCCGGAAACACAGGCGGAGATTGACAGTTGCAAAGTGGAACACTTGATCAGCCAGTCCACCGGCGAGAACCTCTTCCGTTTCATCGAGTTTCTGACCTCGGACGATCCGGCCGCCCGTCAGGCGCTCAGCCGGTTCCGGAAATTCAAGAGCAAGGAGTCCCACCCCAGGCCCGATCGAACCGCGAATCCCGCCTGAGCGGCGCGGAGGGGCCAGACACTCTCAACCATGAAACCACCCAAGTCTGCGGAAATTCTGGACGAGTTAAACCGGCTGATGGCCGAGGAACTGGAGGCGTTCCTGCGATATTTCCAGCTTCGCTACCGGCTGCGGGGAACGGATCGGCTGGCGGCGGAGACCTTTTTTGAAAAAGCGATGAAGGAAACACTCGACCATGCCGACGCCATCGCCCGGCACATTCGCGTGCTGGGCGAAACGCCGGGGGTGCAGGTTCATCTCGCCGCCCGCGGCGGACCGGCCAGCCTGAAGGAAGCCCTGGCCGAAGCGCTGGCCTTCGAGCAACAGGCACTCGACGCCTACAAGGACATGTTGCCGCGTGTCGCCGGCG
>CAZAAF010000258.1:0-6896 GCA_964482575.1 uncultured Verrucomicrobiota bacterium
ACGACGCGGTCTCGCTGATCGCGTCGCTGCTTGATGACCGGTATCCGCATGTCCTCCGCGCCAGCGCCGCCGACGTGCTGGGCCGCATCCGGAGCCGGGCGGGTTGGGTGGCGCTCATTGCCTATGTCAACGACAGTGTGCTGGGGGAGGCGGCTCAGCGGTCGCTCTTTTTCCTGACCGGGCGAGATTTCGGTGACGCCACGAAGGAATGGATGGCCTGGTACAAGGCGCAGGGCCGGCAGGCGGACTTGAAGATGCTGGGCCCCGACGATTGGGAGAAGCATCGGAAGGAGAAAAAGGCCGTCGCCGCGGCGGGGGCCGCCGCGCCCGTGGCCGCTCCGGCTGAACCGCGGGAATTCAGCGCGCGGTTTTTCGGCGTGGAGGTCAGGGCGCGCCATTGCCTTTTTGTGCTCGATTGCAGTGGCAGCATGGCGGGGGAGCGCATGAACCAGCTCAAACTGGAGATGACCAACCTGCTCGACACACTGGAGAAGAGACCGAAGAACATGCGTTTCGGCATCATCACTTTTGCCTTCGAGATCGAGGGCTGCCTGTCCGGGCATCAGTTGCTGCCCAACGACCCGGCCAATGTCCGGCGGGCCGTGCGGTTTATCGAGAAGATGCATGCCGCGGGCGGCACACCCATGGTGGCGGCGCTGCAACTGATCGCCACGAAAGTCCTGCCGGGCAGCGACGTGGACACGATTTATTTCATGAGCGACGGCGAGCCGACGGATGGCCGGCCGGAGGACGTGCTGGCGGTGGTGAAAAAGATCCACGAGGAGTTTCAGGTCAAAATCCATACCGTGGGCATCGGCGAGGCCCTGGCTCCCGCCACGGCCGGCGAGAAGAAGCCCACGCTGCTCCAGCAGATGGCCGAGGGCACCGGCGGCACCTACACGGAGCGATAGGTGACGAAAGCGGTCCCCCGGCGATTTAACACTCGCGCCTGTCCGGCGGCGTCGTTAGCATGCCTGCCCATGGGTGCAGGCGTGACATTGGGTTGGAGAGCCGCCGTCGGCGTGTGTTCGACGGTCGTGATGGCGGCTGTTTTTGCCGCCGACCCGCCCCCCGCCTCCGACCGCGACCCGGCCCGATACATTGGCGTGAACGACTGCGCCACGTGCCACAAGGAAAACAAGGTGGGCGGGCAGTATCTCAAATGGCAGGGAGGACCGCATTCCCGGGCGTTCGAGGTGCTCGGGACGCCCGCCGCCCAAACCGTGGCCGGGAAGCTCGGCATTGCCAATCCCCAGGCCAGCGGCAAGTGCCTCAAGTGCCATTCCACCGCGTATAACTGGACCGAGCAGCGCCAGACCACGATGATCAAACCCGAGGACGGTGTTGTTTGCGAATCCTGTCACGGTCCGGCGAAGAACTACGTTCCCAAAAACACCGGCGATCTCACGTTGGAGGAGCCGCTGCAACAGCGCGGCCTGCTCGACGTGCTCAACCCGTTTGCTTCACGTTCCAAGACCTGCTATTCCATCATCACGATGGATGATCGCCAGAAGGCCATTCGCGCCGGCCTCATTTATCCGGCGTTCAAGAGCTGCACCCGGTGTCACAATCCGGAAAGCCCGACGTGGAACCCGAATCGCTACGTCACCAGGGAAGGCAAGCACGTGGGCTTCGATCTCCCGCAGAACTTCGTCAAAATCAAGCATCCGATGCCGCAGCCGAAGTGAACGGCTGAAAAAACGGAAGAAGGACGGCCGACACCGGCCGCACGATCCACAACCGGACCCGTCAGGGCACAGGATGGACCCCCCCCGGCTTTGCGTTGAACAACCCGGAAGACTTTGATTCCCGATCAGGCGGCCATGACTTTCATGGCGATGTCCACGCCGCTGGCCGCGTCGGGCGCGTAGGCATTCGCGCCGATCTCGTCCGCGAACTGCTGCGTGATGGGCGCGCCGCCGATGACGATCTTCACGCCGTCCAGGCCGGCGCCGCGGATGGCTTTGACGGTGTCCTTCATGGCGGGCATCGTCGTGGTGAGCAAGGCAGAGAGGCCCACCAGGTGCGCGCCGTGCTGCTTGATGGCGTTGACAAACTTGTCCGGCGTGACGTTGGACCCGAGGTCCACGACGCCGATGTTGGCGCCTTTCCACATCATGCCCACGAGATTCTTGCCGATGTCGTGAAGGTCGCCCTGCACGGTGCCCAGGATGGCGGTGTACTTTGGCTTGATGCCGGCCTTGGCGAGCAGCGGCTCCAGCATGGCCATCGCCTCCTTCATGGCGCGCGCGGCGATGAGCATTTCGGGAACAAAGTATTCGTTGCGCTTGAACCGGTCGCCGACCTCGGCCATGCCCGGGACGAGCCCTTTCTCGACGATGTCCATGGGTGTGACTTGCTTGTCGAGCAGGGTCTGGGTGAGTTGCTTGGCCTTGTTGCGATCGCCTTTGATGACGGCTTGAGTCAGTTCTTGAAGTTCGCTCATGGTTGTCTCCGATAAAACGATGCTGTGGTTCGCGCGGATAGTAACGGGAATCCCGGCATTGTCACTACGAAATTTTGAGACGCGCGGTGAACGTGATTTCGGGGGAGGGTGCCAATGACGTCTTAGTGGCCACCCAACTCCACGGTAATCCGGACCAGGGGCATGAATAACCCGATGTGAACGGCCCCCGTCACGAGGATGGCCGTGATGGCCAGACCCCCGAGGATGTAGAGGGTGGCGACAACCCGGCGGGAGAACAGTGTAGCCACAGCGGCGGGCACCATGAGAACGCACAAAGCCGTCAAGGCCGGCTGGGCATGGATGATAAAAACAGTGATGAACGGGAGCGGTTTGTCTTCAAGAAGGTCATGAAAAATGTTTCGAAAACGATCAATGAACAGACAGGAGACGACGGAAAAAATCGAAAGGCCCGAAACAACAAGGCATAGGAGAAACCGGACGGCGCGCGCCAAAACCAACGCGTCCACCGTAGGAGTGGGCGTTTCATGAACGGCCGGCGGCGTCGGGGCTTGTGAAGGAGGACTCATGGATGGACTCCGGTTTTTGAGGTTGTTTTGCAAGCCTTCAGCCTGACGGAAGTGGCTTTCCTTCCCACAGCCGCTGGTAAAATTCCGTTTCCACAATTCCAACCGCGCCCGAGATGAAGAAGAAACACGCTGCAATCGCGACGGATTGCAGCAGGATCAATGCGGACCATGCCTTCGTTGACATGGAGTTACTCCTGGATCATGAACGCTTCCATCGCTGCACGGCCTTCTGGCCGTCGGGGGCGGGCATGAACATGTCGGCGCGTTTCAGGCCGAGTTCCCGGGCCATCTCGATGGAATACTCCAGCAGACCCATCTTCGGATAACGGCCGTTGGAGCCGAGCGAGAACTTCACGCCGGCGGCCTTGGCGATCTTCAGGAACGGCAGTTTCGGCAGCTTGTAACTGCTGCTGATCTCCAGCGCGACACGATGCTTCACCGCCGCGTCGGCCACTTTCTGGACGCGCGCGGGCGTCCAGAGCTTGTCGTAGTCATCCGCCAGCGGTTTTGGCAACCAGGAGGTGTTGGCCAGAATGTCGGGCGGTTGCTCCGAGAGAATCTTCACGTGCCAGTCCACGAACCGGTCCATGAACGCCTCCTTGTTGGCCATGTCCACGAGCGTCTCCACGTCCTTTTCCCAGAGCTTCGTCCGCCGGCCGTCCTTGCCGGGGAACGTCATCGCGTCGGTGAGCACGTAATCGAGCTGCGCCAGCGCCGCGGTGGAGAATCCGCTCCACCAGTCAATCCATTCCGCCTGCACGCCGCGGAAGACCGGCTTGCCGGCCAGCATGTCGAGCTGCCGCTTTAGTTCCTCGTCGTTGCTGAGGACGATGGGATACTTGTTTTCCTTGGTGCCAGCGTGTTCTACGATGCCGAACTTGACGCCGCGCGCCTGCGGCAGCGCCAGCGCCGCGTCGATCGTGCTGCGGTCGAGATGCACGTGAAAGTCCACCAGCGGGAAATCCAGGCCTGTGGTTGCGGTCATCGGTTTTTCTTCGGCGCGCAGGGCCGGGGCCGCGCATGCGGCGGCGGTGGTGGCGATGAACGTGCGTCGGGTCATTCGATTCATGATGGTTCCTTACTTGCCTGCAAACGCGCTCAGATAGGCTTCGCGAAATTCCTGCGCGGCTTTTGAACTCGTGATGCAGCGATCCCAATCCATCGCGGGTCGCGGGCCGATCTTCGCCGGCGGGAGGGTGCGTCCGCGGAAATGTGCGGCCAGTTTCTGGAATTCCGTGCCCCACGCCTTGAGTTTGCCGTCCACGGTGAGGAGGCCGGTCAGTTGGCTGCAATCATTCGCCTGCGGGTGATCGTAGAAGCCCCAGTTCAGCCAGCCGCACGCGAGACCGGTCGTCGTTTCCACCGCGCGACGGCACCAGCGCGCCTGCTGTTCCTCGGTGCCGGGCGCCGACGTCTTGCCGTTGCGGAGCCGCAGGGCGCCGCCGCCGTACCAGCCGAATTCCGCCAGCACCACGGGCTTGCCCGGCGCGGCCACCTCGCGCACCACGCTCTCGAGATAGGCGAGATTGCACTTCTCCTCCTCGGGATTGGCGTAGTGGTAGAGGCCGCGGGCGTACGGATAAAAATGGACCTCCATGAAGTCGAGGTATTTCGCCTGCCGCGCCGGACGGAACGCCGCATACCCCACGCCGCCCGACGAGGCGGGCACCGAGGACTGGAGCAGGCCCACCGTCACCAGCGCGTCCGGGTCGGCGGCCTTGATCGCCGCCACCTGGCGGCGCGTCCACTCGTCGGCGCGTTCCTCGCGGAACCGCTGGTAATCGAGCAGCAGCGCGCTGCCCGGCGCGTCTTTCCTGGGCGGCACGGCCACATCGCCCCAGGCGATCGCGGCGGCGTCCGCGCCCCAGGCCTTGGCCGCGTCGGCCGCGGAGGCGTAGCGTTGTTTCAACCACGCATTCCAGCGCGTGCGCATGTCCGGGCTGTCCCAGCCCACCGCCGGCTCGTTCTTCAGATCATAGGCGAAGAGGACGTGGCGGCCGCGATAGCGGGCCGCGAACAACCGCCAGTAATCCTCCAGCGCGCACAGGAACAATTCGTTGGCGAAATGATCGGTCCGCGCCCACTCCGGCAACGTCTCCCAATGATCCGGCCCGGTCGGATGCACATAGAGGCCGGCTTCCTCGGCGAGGGCGAGGAGTTCGTCGAACTTCTTCAGCCCCTCCTCGTCGAGCGTGCCGGGTGCCGTGTAGAACGACCCGAAGCTGATGAAGACGCGGACACAGTTCGCGCCCAGCTCGTGCAGCCGGGCGAAATCGCGGCGCGTGGCCTCGGGATCGAACTGTTTCCAGAGTTGCGGCGCCCAGCCGGTGCCGGGCCGGTAGTAATTCACGCCGAACGGCACGAACGGCTTGCCCGATTCGGTGGCAAACGTCCGGCCGCCGGCCGCCACATGGATTTTGGAGAGCGACGCCCTGGTCTCGGCGGCCTGAAGCGCTCCCGGCAGGAAGAGGGTGAGCGCAGCCAACAGCATGGCGTGGACCAGTGAAGCTCGCAGGATGGTTGTCATGGTCGCGTGACTGCCTGCACCATAAAGAGCCGGGGAGGTGGAGGCAAGACTCATTGCGCGCGCGAAAGCCGGCCGTACGGGGTGGAACGAAATTGCAGGGTCCGGGAACTCTTGCGTCTGTCCCGTTGTTCCGATAGTCTGAGGTCGAGGCATGAAACTGGGAAATCCACCGACCATTGATGTGGGCGGGCACCGGCCCTCGATGGGCTGCATCGGTGCCGGTCTGGTGGCGGTTTTCATCACGCTGACCGCGTGGACTTCGTTTTATACGGTGGAGGCGGAATCGGAGGCCGTGGTGCTGCGGTTTGGACGCTATCTGGTCACGGTGGGCGCGGGGCTGCATTTCAAGCTGCCGCTGGGCATGGACACGATCTCCGTGCTGCCGACGCGGCGGCAGTTGAAGATGGAATTCGGCTTTTCCACTTCCAGCTACTCCAATCCCGACCAGGCCGGTATCGAGCCGGACCGGGAAAAGTCCATGATCACCGGCGACCTGAACGCGGCGCTGGTGGAGTGGGTGGTCCAGTATCGCATCCGCGATCCCAAACAGTATCTGTTCGACGTGCGCAATCCCGGCCAGACGCTCCGCGACTTGTCGGAAGCCGTCATGCGCGAGGTCATCGGCGACCGCACCGTCGATGAGGTGATCACCATCGGCCGGCAGGAGATCGAGGCCAGCGCGCTCCTGCGCCTGCAGGAGATGGTCGGAAAATACGAGCTGGGCCTGTCGGTGGACCAGGTGCAATTGAAGAACGTCAATCCGCCCAATGTGGTGCAGGCCTCGTTCAATGAGGTCAACAAGGCCCAGCAGGACCGCGAAAACGCCATCAATGTCGCCAACGGCGAATACAACAAGGCCGTCCCGAAAGCCAAGGGCGAGGCCGAGCAGGCCATCAGCACCGCCATGGGCTACAAGGCCAAGCGCGTCAACGAGGCGGAAGGCGATGTGGCCTTGTTCAATGCCATGCTCGAACAATACGTCAAATCGCCGGACATCACCCGGACGCGGATTTACTTGGAAACCCTGGGCGAAATCCTCCCGCAGGCGGGGCACAAGTTCATCGTGGATGAGTCGCTGAAGCAATGGCTCCCGGCGTTGTCCAACACGATGAAAATCGAGGAGGTCAAATGATGAAGCTCGGTTGCTTCATGGCCATCCTGGCCGGCGCGCTGGTCGCCTTCTTCGTGCTGGCAGATACCTGTTACACGGTGGACATGACCGAACAGGTGATCATCACCCAGTTCGGCAAGCCGGTGGGCGAACCGATCCTCGAGCCGGGGTTGCACTTCAAGCAGCCGTTCGTCCAGGCCATCAATCGCATCGAAAAGCGTTTCCTGGAATGGGACGGCGCGCCGGTGGGCATCCCGACCAAGG
>CAZAAF010000259.1:0-6170 GCA_964482575.1 uncultured Verrucomicrobiota bacterium
AACGTGGGAGCGGTACCTGCGCTACCTTGGCATCCAGGCGGACATGTATGTGCTGGCGCTGGCGGGCGAGACGAAGATCGGCGGCGGCACGTCGGCCAACCTGATGCTGGAGAACGTGGAGGCGCTGGCGCGGCGCAACGGCCGACGATTCGACCAGCTCACCATGCCGATGACACCGCAAAACCTGGCCAAGTACATCGACAAGGGGTTTCCGCTCATGTGGTGCATCTTCGTGGACCCGGAGCTGGAAAAGAAGCTCAACAAGCGCGCCAAGGATCGGGCGCAAGTAACCGATTGGACTGGGTGGACGGAACAGTTGAAGTCCGCGCGCGGCCTCAAGAAGATCGGCCCCCGACACATCAAGTCCTCGGCCGAGACCGGGGACGGGGAAATCAACAACGCACACATGCGCATGATCATCGGCTACAACGCGAAGACCCGGGAAGTGGCCATCTCCGACTCGTGGGGCAAGTTTGCCGAGGAACGCTGGATCACCGTCGAGGAAGCCGATGCTATGTCGCAGAACGAAGCCGCGTTCTGGAATGTGCGCTGGTAATCAAACGGCATGGCCCGGCGGGCTTCGCGTCCCCGCAATCATTCACTTCCCACGCGGCGGCGGCAGCGGTAGGATGAAGGCGTGGCTTACCGCATCACCGATCTGCCGTTGTCGGAGCGGCCGCGCGAGAAACTGCACGCGCTCGGCGCCGAACGGCTCGACACGGCCGAGCTGATCGCCATTCTGTTGCGCACCGGCACCGGCGGCCGGTCCGCCATCGAGATCGGCCGTGACCTCCTCGCGCATTTCCAGAGTATCGAGTGTCTGGCCGCCGCGTCGGTCGAGGAACTGAGCACCATCAAGGGCGTGGGCACGGCGAAGGCCGTGCAGCTCAAGGCCGCGTTCGCCCTCGCCTCACGGCTGCCGGCCACCCGCGAGGCCCGCCCCCTGCTCCGCACGCCGCGCGACGTGGCCGACCGGCTTCGCGAGGAAATGCAGCACCTCGAGGTGGAGGAATTCCATGTCCTGATGCTGGACACGAAGAACCGGCTCATCCGCGACGTGAAGGTGAGCCGGGGCACGCTCAACGCGAGTCTCGTTCATCCGCGCGAGGTTTTCCGCGAAGCCGTCCGTGCCGGGGCCGCCAGTGTCATCCTCGTCCACAACCACCCCAGTGGCGATCCGACGCCGTCGAGCGATGACCTCCGGATCACACGCGAGATGACGGAGGCCGGTCGGTTGTTGAAAATTGAGGTGCTAGACCACATTATAGTCGGCAAGCGCGACTCCAGTCGCACGGAAGATTATGTCAGTGTAAAAGAAATGGGTTTGATTTCATGATTCATCCGACCGCCATCGTTTCGCCGAAGGCCGAGCTCGACTCCACGGTCGAGGTCGGTCCCTATGCCATTATTGACGCCCATGTCCGCATCGGCCCGCGCACGAAAGTGGGGCCGCGGACCTACATCACGGGCTGGACCGACATCGGCCCCGACAACGTGATCTATTGCGGCGCGGTCATCGGCGAAGCGCCGCAGGACATCGGCTACGATGGCAGCGAGTCTTATCTGAAAATCGGCGCGAAAAACGTTTTTCGCGAGCACACGGTGATCCACCGCGGTGCGCTCAAGGACGACCGCACCACGCGCATCGGCGACGGCTGTTATTTCATGTCCAACAGCCATGCCGGCCATAACAGCCAGGTGGGCAACCAGGTGGTGGTGGCCAACGGCACGCTGCTGGCCGGGCATGTCCTCGTGGAGGACCGCGCCAACATCAGCGGCAACTGCCTGATTCACCAGTTCGTGCGGCTCGGCACGCTCTGCATGATGCGCGGCGGGTCACGCGTCTCGAAGGATGTGCCGCCCTACTGTGTCACCAACCACACCAACGACGTCAGCGGCTTGAATACGATCGGCCTGCGCCGCGCCGGGATGAGCCCGGCCACGCGCACCACCATCAAGCAGGCGTTCCACCTGCTCTATTTCGGCGGCCTGAACGTCAGCGACGCACTGCCCAAGCTTCGCGAGATGCCGGAGTCACCGGAGTTGAAGCATTTCATCGAGTTCATCGCCGCTAGCAAGCGCGGCATCTGTGCCTACAGCGGACGTTCCGCGGAGGATGGGGACTAAGGCACGGACCGGACCGGCCGCTCATGACGCGCCGGGTTTGGGATCCTCCGGCTTCGGCTTTAGCAATGATCCAAGTTTGTCAAAGGGATTGGACGTCAGGGGAGCCGACTTTTCCTCAATCGGCCTTTGTCCCTCGTAATACTTGCCGATCAACGATTTTTCGTGCTCGTGGTCGTGGCAGTAGATGCAGAGCAGTTCCCAGTTGCTGCCGTCCCCCGGGTTGTTGTCATGATTGTGGTCGCGGTGGTGGACCGTGAGTTCCCGGAGACGCTTCCCGGAAAACTCGCGGCCACAACTCGCGCAAACGTGCGGGAATAATTTGAGCGCCTGTTCGCGGTATCCCTGCTGCCGGATTTCCTGCTCGCGCAAGAGTTCGGCGAGCAGTTTCTTGTGCCCGCCGGCACTGGGCGTGGTCTTGGGTGATTGGTTTTTCATGTCAGACAAGCGGCCACAGGTCCCAGTATAGAACACCGGCGGCGGGGTTTCATCTTTAAAACAAGTTTCGCCCCGGCAAGCTTGCTTCTGGCGCTGGCCGGAGTAAAAGGGATATCGGAAGCACGGTTCAATGAACGGTGATCCAGAAGTGCGAATCATGCAACACTCGACAGTCATCAGGCTGTGGCGCGCAGGCATGCTGGCAGGCGCCGCCGGTGTGATGTTACAGGTGGGTCCGTTGTCGGCGCAGGAACCGCTCTGCGAGAAACAACCCACACTCCAGCAAACGATGCTCGCAACGCGGTTGCGGCTTCAGTCCTGGCAGGCGGCACAAAAGGACGCTCGCGACGCCATCCAGATCGGGATCTGGCAGCGTATCAAACCGGGTGACAGGGAGACCCTTGACCCGGCAGCAATGACATCGCGGGGACCGGATTCCAAACACGACAGCCCGCGCTGGACAAAGTGTGCGACCGACGCGGTGGGAAATCCCAAACTCGCCGCCAACTCCACAGACAACCATCTGTTCGCAACGATCACAGCTACGAAGCCGGTCGCGCTCACGCTCGAACTGAGCCGGCATGAACGATTCGGCGGGTTCGCCTACCGGCCGCCGCCGTCAGGCGCGGGGGTGCAGACGTCGGATGCGCTGATATGGGTGAACGGCCGGCGCGTGGCAATGCACAACCGGCTCACCGGCTACGAACGCGTGCCCGTGGCCAAGCGCCGTGGCTGGCACGACGCGGTGCTGGTGGACGTGCCGCTCGCCGCCGGCGAGAACCGCCTGTTCATCACTCTCGACAAAGGCTCGCAACGGTCGTGGTTCAATGCCGTCCGCGTCGCCTCCACCCCTGAACCGGCGCTTTGGGCGATGATCCAGAACGATTTCCCGCCGGAACAACACCGGTTGCTGGAACAGGTGGATTTCCGTTGGTTCGAACCGGGTAACGGCTGGCTTGGCCAAACCGCAACGCCGCGCCTGGAAATGGAGTTCATCCACGATACGATCCAGAGTCTCGGCACGGAGGCGACCATCATCCAAACGCGTTCCCAGGCGTTGGCACAGGGGCCTGCCGCCGACTGGCTTGATTTCTGTGTGGCCGCCGCCGGAATGCGCGCAAGCCTCCACGACGTGGACGCACTCATCGCCGCGACCAAGGAACTCCGCGACGCCTTTCCCGGACGGTATCCCGGCGAGTCGTTGCTGGCGCGCATGGCCGATGTGCGGAAACGACTGCTGGCCAAAGCCGAAGCGCCGGCCGAGCCTTTGCTCCGCGAAATCCGGGATCTTCAACGCGAGGCGTTGGTGACGAAGAATCCGCTGCTCGCAAACAAAAAGCTGCTCTTCGTCAAACGCCACACCTTTGACTCGAACCATTACTACGATGAGTTTAACGAAGGCAGCAAACGCTTTGGCGGTGCATTGTCGCTGCTCTCGCTCGCGGACGGCACGGTGACGGATATTGTGCCGGAACTCAGCGACGGCATCTTCGACCGGTATGACCTGTCATTCGACGCCCGGAGGATCCTGTTCGACTACAAGCCGCCGAAACCGCAAGGATATCGCATTTACGAGGTGGGTGTGGACGGGCACGGCCTGCGACAATTAACACAACCGCCAGCGGACGAGGAGGCGCGCATTGCGACGTATGCAACGCGCTCGCGCGAGGAGATGGCAAAACACCCGGGCAGCTACGGGCACTGGAGCGACGACATGCATCCCTGCTACCTGCCCGACGGTGGCATGGTGTTCACCTCGACGCGCGTCGAGCGCAGCGTGCTTTGCGGCGGGCACGCGTTGACCGTGCCAAGCCTGCACCGCATCAACGCCGATGGTTCCGACCTGACCTTGCTCTCACACGGCGCGCTCAGTGAGTTTTGTCCAACGATAATGAACGACGGGCGCATCCTCTATAACCGCTGGGAATACGTGGACAAAGGCGCTGGCGCGGTACAATCGCTCTGGGCGATGTTCCCCGACGGCAGCCAGTCGGAGGAAATCTACGGCAACAATATCGCCACACCCGCCGTGTTCAACCAGGCGCGCCAGATCCCCGACCGCAATGATCTGATTGTCTGCCTCGGCTCGGGACACAGTCCGGGCAACGTGGGCGCCATCATCCTGGTGGACCTTCACAAGGACAAGACCACCGATGCGGCCATGAACGTCCTGACGCCCGGCTCGTTGCCGAAAGGCAACTGGGGTTTGCGGCAGTTCCGCAACGGCCGCTGGATCGTGGACATCTACGGGCCATGGTATTGCGATCCGTTCCCGCTCACCGACCCGGTGAGCGCGTTGATTGCGGGCAAGTTCTTCCTCGTCTCGTGCAACCCCACTGGCGAGTGGAACGATCCCGCTGGCTTCGGCATTCATCTGCTCGACGTCTTCGGCAACCGGGTTCCCATCTACAGCGACCCGGCCATCTCATGCTTCCAGGCACGTCCTTTGGAACCGCGCGCCGTACCGCCCGCGTTGTCCGGCGCGTCGCAAAAAGCCGTCGTGCTACGGAATGACACGGCTCCTCCCGACGGAACCAAGGCGACCGTTCTCGTCACTGACGTGTATCAGGGTCTGGACGGCGTCGCGCCAGGCGCGGTGAAGTATCTGCGCGTGATGGAACAGGTGGCGCGGCCGTGGTCGGTTCACACCGGTTACCAGGCCAGTGATCACGCACCAGGCCAGATGGTGGCCGTCAGTCTCTACGCCCATCTGAGCGTCAAAGTGCTGCACGGCATCGTGCCCGTGCGCGAGGATGGCTCGGCGTATTTCACCGTGCCGGCCAATCGCAACATCTTCCTCCAAGCCCTCGACAAGGATTTCATGGAAATCCAGCGGATGCGGACGTTTGTGAATTTCCAACCGGGCGAACGCCGCTCGTGCATTGGCTGCCATGAAAACCGCAGCCACTCGCCGGTAAGCCGGGGAACGCTGGCCATGAAGTTCCCGCCAGTGCAACCACAGGCGCAGCCCGGTGAAATCGCGCCACGCCCCATTCACTACCCGACCGACATCCAGCCAGTCTTCGACCGACACTGCATCTCCTGCCACGGCGCGCAGAAACCCGCCGGCGGCCTCGTCCTGACCGGCGAGATGACGGAGCTGTTCTGCAAGTCCTACGAGGAGATCATCCACAAGGACCTTGTCGGCCACATCCAAGAGTTTGTCGGTCCCAAGCCCGAAGGTGCCGACGCGATGGGCTATGCGCCCGCGGTACCGCCCTATACTTTTGGATCGCACAAAAGCAAGCTTGTCTCCGTCCTTTCTGCCGGCCATCACGGCGTAGCGCTACCGCGCGAGGATTGGATCAAGCTCGTGACATGGGTGGACGCCAACGCTCCCTATTACGGCTCCTACTTCGGCCGACGCAACATTGTCTATCGCGACCGCCCCGATTTCCGCCCCGTGCCCACGCTGGAGTCCGCCCAGGGCATACGGCCGGCGACGCCGTAGATGAACAACTCCTTACGCCGTTTCGGGCAGAAACGTCGGCAGGTTCACACCGCGGAAAGGCTGGAACGCTCCGCGGACCTGGCTGAAATGCATCTCGCAATTTCGTGCGCCCCACGCATAGACGGTCTGCACCAGCGGGGTGCACTCTACCGGCACC
>CAZAAF010000259.1:6180-6860 GCA_964482575.1 uncultured Verrucomicrobiota bacterium
TCTACAACGGCCGACCGCGCATGCAAACACGATCTGCGGCCCGCGCGCAATGCCCGGTCCAATCATCGTGCATCCAGGGTTTGACGAGGAGGCGCAGAAACCGTCGATCCGCCCGCCGTCCCCCTCCACAACGGACGTGTGCCAGAAACCGGCGCGGTTCTGGATGAAGTGGCGGTAATCTTTCTCGCGCCGGATGCCCGACAGTTCCATTTCCATCCGCCCGATGGCCGGCACGTCGGCGAGCCGCGCCGGGCGGACGCGTTTGAGGCCGGGCGGCCGGGACTTCAAACCACCCTTGGGCACCGGCAGAAACATGTCCTGATAGGCCGCGCGCGGCACAAAACCCGCACGCGTATAGAGCGAGAACGAGTCCAGATTCATCGCGCTGCTGACGAGCCGCACGGGTTTCTCCTCCCGTTCCGCAAACCGGATGATCCAGGAAAGCAAGGCCCGCGCCACACCGCAGCCGGCGTAGCTCGGATGCGAGTTCATGATGCCGAGCGAGACGTGCGTCTCGCGCGGATGGTAGAAACAAGAGCCCGCGAGCCGGCCGTTGGGATGGATGGCCACAATGCCACAGCCGGGATCGAGCGCCTCGTAAAGATCGAAGAACGCCGCCGTCGCCGCAGGCCCGCCGTTGAACACCGCTCCTTGCCCATGGGTTTGGTACCATTGGTTGG
>CAZAAF010000260.1:0-6859 GCA_964482575.1 uncultured Verrucomicrobiota bacterium
CGCCACCGAGCCGACGCACGGCGACGACCGCCTGCGTGTCGCCGGCAGCCAAGGCGTCATCGAATCCTCCGAGGCGGGAAAGAAAGTGACGCTGATCACCGGGACGGAGCCCCCGCGCGACCTGCCGTTGCCGCCGCCCGGGAAACAATTCCTGAATTTCGTCCGCTCCATCCGAGGTCAGGAGCCTTGCATCGTGCCCGCCGAGGATTGCTTCCGCATCACCGAGGTCGTGCTCAGGATTCGCGACGGCGCCAAACGCGGTGAAGCGGTGAAGTTGTGAACGGCGACGCCTATTCCACGTCCCGCGTCACAATCTGAAGAATCTGTTGCTCGCGTCGTTCCAGCAACCGGCCCAGGGGCTTGAGCGTCAGCCAATAGAGGACTCCGGACACCGGCACCAAGACCAGCGACAGGATCACATTCACCACGCCACCGTGCAGCCAGCCGAAGTGTGTGCACAAGGCGCCAAGACTCACAGGCACGAAGATCGGCGCGATGAAGAGGGGGAACAGCATTTGCGAGGCGACGATCATGGCCGTCGCCAGCGGAGTCGTTTTCGTCGGTTTGAGCGAACCGGGTGCGACACGGTAGGGCGCCATAATCGAGATCCAGTTGCCCAAGGTGCTGATCATCAGGAAGGCGGCGACAAACTGCAGACAGGCGGCCACGACGGCTGCCACCGGCGGACGCACCAGAACGGCGGCCAGCAGTTCGAGGATGGCGAAAACCCCGAATGCGAATGGCAGGAACGAGAGGTTCTTGCCGAGCAGGATATGGCGGCGATTCGCGGGCGTCAGCACGAGCGCGCGAAAACCGGCCCGGTCGGGACCGAAGCTGTTGAATTGGAGTTGCGCCAAACCGAAAAACACGAGAGCGATGACCCCGGTGGCAATAAACGGGTGGATGATGCCGGCGGTCGTGGCGGCAGCCGCGGCTGTCAGGTCGGTGGACGCGCTTGCTTTGGCGTGTGTCTGCCAGAAAGCCATGAAGCCCATCACCAGCATGATGGCGATGTTGGTGACTAACGCCATTTTCACTTCCGGCGCGCGCATCAGGCTGCGCAAGTTGGCCAGTGCCATCGCGGCGGCTTGTTTCGGAACCAGGGGCAACTCCCGTTCCAGCAGAAGGTGGCCGTCCGGTTGGGTCGTGTCCTTCGCCTGGTCCCTGGCGGTTTGGCGCGGGGCATATCCCGCGTAAAACCGCACGGTGGAACGGTAGGCCCGCCGCAGCCCCCACGCGCCCAGGGCGAACATGCCCGCCGCGCCCCACACGGCGGGCCACACGCTACCCGCCGCCAGTTCCCCGGCGCCGAGCGGCAGCCACAACGGCGGCACGACCCTGTTGGCGATTTCCAGGGTGCGCTTCATGGTGGCCGTTCTCTTGGTCATGGCCGCCTGATATTCCTGGGTGGCCGCAGCGTTGGATGACTTCACGCCGTGAGAAGGCCGGGGCTCGCCTCGGAATCCGTTGAACACCAGGTTGGGCAATTGCGCCAGAAGCACAAATGCCAGCGTGATCCCCATCACGACGGTGCGCCGCCGGCGCGGGTTGACCATCAGGGCCACCAACCAGCCGCGCAGGCAATAGGTCCACGCCGTGATCATGAAGAAAAAGCCGGCCACCAGCGGAAACAACAGCGTCATCGCCAGCCCGCGGCCCGCGGACAGGCCGAACGCCAGCCCGACCATCGCCGGCGCCACGACCAGGATGCTGAGACTGAAGAACGAGACAACGTAGTTGAGGACGAACGCCTCCCATAGCGTAACCGGCAGGTGCATCAACCGCCGCAGGTCGATCGTCTCCGACCGCTGAATCTCCGCGACGATTCCCGCGGTCCAGAAGAAGAGAAACACGCCGGCAAGAAGGTCCCACGTGTACAGGAGGATGGCTGGCCGGGCATGGGCCAGTCCCAACGCGCTACCGATGATGCCGCCCAGAAAACCCGCCGCCGCCATGATGATCGCACCGACCGTGAGGATGAAGGCAATGACGACATTCGCACCGCCGCCGCGCCGCCATTGGTTGTGCGCGAGCCGCCATTGCAACCACAGCAGGGTCTTGAGTTGCGACCACGCCACGCTCATTCCTCCAGCCAGCTCAGTTTTTGGGGCTCGGCGTGATCCCCGCCCACCGCAGCGATGAAGCGTTCTTCCAGCGAGCCGGTCTTGCGGATGTCGTCCATCGTCATTTGCGAGACGAGCCGCCCCTTCGCGATGATGCCGACGTCGGTGCAGAGCTTCTCGACGATCTCCAGCACGTGGGACGTGAGGAAGACCGTTGCGCCGCGTTTGACGCAATGATGCAGGGTCTGGCGCAGCACGCGGGAGGACACCGGGTCCACGCCCTCGAAGGGTTCGTCCAGAAACAGCAGGTCGGGGTTGGGCAACAGGGCCGCCGCCAGCGCGAGCTTCTTTTTCATGCCGTGCGAATACTCGAGGGTTAGTTTCTTCTCCTCGTTCTGCAGGTCCATGATCGCCAGCAGTTCCTCGCAGCGCTCACGCACCGTGGGCAGCGGCAGCCGGTACATGCGTCCGACGAATGTCAGGTACTCGCGCGCGGTGAGATTGTCGAACAAGGCCAGGTCCTCCGGCACCACGCCGATGCGCTGTTTCACCTCGCGCGCCCGGTCGGGGCTGGTCAGGTCCACGCCGAGCACGCGCATCGTGCCGCGGGGGGGGCCCAGCAGGCGGGTGAGCATCTTGTTGGTGGTGTATTTGCCTGCGCCTTTGGGACCTAGAAAACCGTAGAACCGGCCGGTCCCGACGCGCAGGTCCAGTCCGTCCACGGCGCACACGCTGTCAAAGCAGCGCGTGAGTCCCTTGGTTTCAATCGCGGGTTCCATGCGTGAGTCCAATCGCTCCTTTGAGGTAGGGTCGGTTCGACATCTCCGATGTTCCGGATTCAAGTATGGCGGGCCGCCCGTGGCCATGCAAGCCCGCGTCGGTCCCGGGGTGACGAGTGAGACTGGAGTGCCGGTTTTTGAGACCCGCCACGATGGCCAGAATGGAGGGGCTGCGCTAGACTGCCGCACCATGAAGACGATCCGCGGCTGCTTCCTCGTCGCGGCGGTGCTGTGGCTGGCCGGTGGTTTCCCGGCGCGCGCAAATCCGTCGGACCGGACCTTCCGCGTCGGCGCGTCCTCCACGGATGTCACGCCGACGAATTTCCCGGTCATCGTCAATGGCGGGTTCCTCGCCGTGAAAGCGGACCGCGCCAACGATCCCCTCCACATGCGCTGGCTGGTGCTCGATGACGGCGCGACACGTGTGGCGTTGGGGGTGCTCGACACCTGCCTGATGCCGCGCGAGTTTGTGGATGCCGTCAAGGCCCGCGCGACAAAGCTCACCGGCATTCCCCGGGAGCGCATCATGCTTTCGGCGACACACACGCACACGGCGCCCTCGTTGATGCAAGCGCTCGGCACGCCGATCGATCCGAATTATCCGGCGTTTGTGACGCCACGAATTGTCGAGGGACTGCAGCGCGCGGTGAAAAACCTCGCGCCCGCGCGCGTCGGCTGGACCGTGGCGCAGGCGCCGGACCATACGCACACGCGCGTCTGGATTCGCCGGCCGGACCGGATGCTGGTGGATCCGTTCGGCGTGGTCTCCGTGCGCGCCAACATGCATCCCGGCTATCAGAGTCCGGATGTCATCGGGCCGGTGGGGCCGTCCGACCCGGCGTTGACGTTGCTGGCCGCACAGACGCCCGACGGCCGGCCCATTGCCGTGCTTGCCAACTACTCGATGCACTATTTCGGTTCGAGACCGGTGTCGGCCGATTATTACGGGGCGTTCGCCGAAAAAATCGGAACGCTCATTGGCGCAAAAGACGGTTTTGTCGGCATCATGTCGCAGGGAACGAGCGGTGACCAACATTGGATGGATTACGGCCAGCCGAAGCGCAACACCACCAAGGACGATTACGCCAGCGAACTGGCGCAGATCGCGGCGACGGCCTGCAAGACCCTCCAGTTCCACGATTGGGTTCCGCTGGCGATGGCGGAAAAGACGTTGCGGCTGGCCACGCGGCAACCGGATGCGAAACGGCTC
The DNA here is from genome assembly GCA_964482575.1 of uncultured Verrucomicrobiota bacterium. Lineage (GTDB taxonomy): Bacteria > Verrucomicrobiota > Verrucomicrobiia > CAIQCK01 > CAIQCK01 > CAIQCK01. The sequence continues at coordinate 4,053 of CAZAAF010000260.1, forward strand.
GCGTGGGCGCGTGATTTGGTGGCGAAGATGAAGGGTCGGATTCCAAAGGATCGGAGCGAGGTTTACGCGTGCGAACAGCTCTGGTTGAAGCAACATCCGACACGCGAAGCCCGGCTCCAGGCGTTGCGCGTCGGCGACCTCGGCATTGCGGTCTGGCCGTGCGAAGTCTTTGCCATTACCGGCCTGAAGCTCAAGGCGCAGAGCCCGCTGCAGCCGGCCATGAACATCGAACTGGCCAACGCCGAGGAGGGTTACATCCCGCCGCCCGAGTTGTATACGCTCGGCGGTTACAACACCTGGGCGTGCCGCAGCGCAGGGTTGGAAATGCAGGCGGAACCGAAAATCACCGGGGCGCTTCTCGGCCTGCTCGAAAAAGTCAGCGGCCAGCGGCGTCATCAAGTCGTTGTCCGCAACGGAGCTTATGCGGAAGCCGTGCTGGCCGCCAAGCCTCTGGCGTATTGGCGGCTGGAGGAATGGAGCGGCCCGACGGCATTCGATGCGACGGGCCATCATCACAATGCCGCCTATGAGTCGGGCGTGGCGCGCTGGCTGGACGGACCGTCATCGCCGGCCTTTTCCGGCACAGGGGTCATTAACCGTTGTCCGCACTTTGCCGGCGGGCGGTTGAGTGCGACGCTGAAGGAGCTGAAGGAAACCTACACGGTTGAATTCTGGTTCTGGAACGGTTTGCCGAACGATGCGCATCCGGTCACGGGTTATCTGTTCTCACGCGGGGGCGAATCGCTCGCTCTTGGCGGCACCGCTAGTGGGCCGGGGAAACTGGCCTTCGGCTCGCTCGTGGGGCCTACGATGGTCGCGCCCAAAACGTGGAATCACGTCGTTCTGGTGCGCGAGGGTTCGCGCGTGGCCGTTTATCTCAACGGGCATCCTGAACCGGAGATTTCCGGAACCGCCGCGGTGGAACAATCAAAGTCGGTTTTCATCGCCGGGGATGCTGCCAGGATGGCGGCCTTCGAGGGCAAGATGGACGAGGTTGCCGTCTATGGCCACGCGCTTTCACCCGGGGAAATTCAAAATCATTATCAACGCGCCGGCGTTTCTTCCGGCGCCATTGCCATGAACCAGCCGTAAGGAGATATCAACCATGAGTCTGCCCATCCAACGTCGTGATTTTCTGAAAACCACCACCGCCGCCTTCGGTGCACTGGCGGTTCCGAATCTCATTCCGGCCACCGTCTTCGGCGCCAACAACAAGATCGCCATCGGCTGCATCGGCGTTGGCAGCCGGGGCCGCGCGGACATGAATGTTTTTCTTGGCTTGGACGATTGTCGGGTTGTGGCCGTGTGCGATCCCTATAAGGACCGGCAGGAGAAGGCCCGGGGCATGGTGGACGGCAAGTATGGCGACAAGGGGTGCGCGATGTTTGGCGATTACCGGGAACTGATCGCCCGCAAGGACATCGATGCGGTGATGATCGCCGCGCAGGACCATTGGCATGCGTTGATCGCCACCGCCGCGGCCGCCGCCGGCAAGGACATGTATTGCGAGAAGCCGCTCGGCGTGTCGGTCAGGGATTGCCAGGTGATCCGCAAGGCGATTCGCCAGCACAAGCGCGTGTTCCAGGCCGGCACGTGGCAGCGTGCGCAGGGCAAGTTTCGCCAGGCCGCCGCACTGGTCCGCAACGGGTACATTGGCAAAGTGAGTGAAATCCAGGTGTCCGCGCCGGGTCCGCAGTACCAGCCGAAATACAGCGGCCCGATGGAACCGCAGCCGGTGCCGGATGGTTTCGACTGGGCCATGTGGCGCGGTCCTGCGCCGGATAAGCCTTACAATCCCGGTCGCGTGGCGTGGCCGGACTGGTATCTCATCTGGGACTATTGCGCCGGGTTCATCTGCAACTGGGGTGTGCATCACCTCGACATTGCCAACTGGGGTTGCCCGGCCATTGGCAGGGAGCCGTTTGAAGTCGAGTGCAAGGGCGTGTATCGCAAGAAGGGGTTCACCGACAACATCGAGGGCTGGAACGCCACGTTCACCTTCGCCAGCGGATTGAAAATGGTCTTCACGGACCAGAACCAGCAGAAGGTCGGCACCAAGTTCATCGGCGACAAAGGCTGGGTTCATGTGGACCGCGGCCCGGAAAACGGCAGCATCTCGGCCGATCCGGATTCCCTGCTCAAGACCCGGCTGAAGTCCGGTGAAACCCACGTCTATGTGTCGTCCGAGCCGGGCGATGACATCATCACCATCAAGGCCAAAGCCGGCGATCAACTCGCGTTCAGGTCGTTCAACCATGGCGATGATTTCCTGAGTTGCGTACGCAGCCGTAAAGACCCGGTGTCCAGCATCGACGCGACGTATGTCGCCTCCACCCTGGGTCTCATCGCCGAGCTTGCCGCACGTCTGGAGACGAAGCTGAAGTGGGATCCGAAGAAGGAGAAGTTCATTGGTAACGACGAGGCCAACGCGCGCCTGACGCGGCCCCTGCTCAACGGCTGGAAGCTGTGACGGGTGCGAACACAACCGTCTTGTTCGTTCATGTTATTTGAGGAACTGATCCATGAGAACGCAGATGAATCGACGTGACTTTCTAAAGACATCCACGACTGCGGCGGCGGCCATCGGGTTTCCGAACCTCATCCCCGCCTCGGCCTTCGGCGCGGGTGACAAGGTGGCCTTGGGATGCATTGGTGTCGGTATCCAAGGCATGGGCAACATGAGGACGTTCCGCGGCAACCCGGAGGTGCGGGTGGTGGCCGTCTGCGATGTCCACGAAACCCAGCGCAACCGGGCCAAGAAGGCGATGGACGACTTCCACGGCAATCAGGATTGCGCCACCTACGGT
>CAZAAF010000261.1:0-1305 GCA_964482575.1 uncultured Verrucomicrobiota bacterium
GGGAATCCTGTAAATCTCCTGGTCGGAAACCTTGAGGGTCTCTTTCAGGAACAACAAACTCGATTCGGAGACACGTTCGGCGATTTCCAGCCGCACGCAATTGCTGCGCTTGCGCGCATCCAGCACCTCCCGCATGTGCGCGAGCAGGTCGCCCGCCTGGTCCTCGCGCACCGCCAGGTCGGCATTCCGCGTCACGCGGAACGGCACGCACTCGGCCACGGCCTCGCCGGGAAAGAACCGCGTGACAAAGGCCGTGACGACATCTTCCAAGAAAACACAGGTGTACCCCTCCGCGTCAGGCACGGCCATCAACCGCGCCAGGGATTTCGGCAGCGGGATGACGGCAAACCGCGGCTCCTGCGGCTCCTCCGCCGCCGGCTCCAAACGCACCAGCAGATTGACGCTGAGGCCGGACAGCAGTGGGAACGTCTCCGGCGAATGAATGCCGATGGGGGTGATGACCGGATACACGTCGCGCTTGAACACGCGCCCGAGATGTTCGTGTTGCTCCGCGGTCAGGCTCTCGACGTCCGCGCACCGGATGCCCGCCTCCGCCAGGGCCGGCTCCAGTTGTTTCCGCAAGCACATGTACTGTTCCTCGACCAACCGGCGCGTACGCCGGCTGATTTCGGCCAACTGCTGCGCCGTGGTGAGGCCGCACGCATCGGGCGCATTCTTGCCCTCTTCCTGCAACAATTGCAGGCCGCCGACGCGCACCATGAAAAACTCGTCGAGGTTGGAACTGCTGATGGCCAGGAATTTCAGCCGCTCCAGCAGCGGCACCGTCGCATCGTGTGCCTCTCCCAGCACACGGGTATTGAACTCGAGCCAGCTCAGTTCGCGGTTGAGCAACGGAAGTCCGGTGTCAGGCATGGGGCACCGCCTCGTCCGCGTCCAACGCCGTGCGCAACACCACTTTGGCGCCGTAAATTTGTTCGAACAGGTTCGCTTTGTCCTTGAGCGCCAGTTGCTCCAGCGTCAGGTCCACGGCATCATGAATGGTAATCACAAACTGGTCCTTCTCCCAGGCAAACGTAATCTTCTTCAAATCCTGCAGATGTTTGCGGTCCAGGCAGTCCGCCATGCGCAGGATCGCCGCCAGCTTGGCCACCACCAGCCGGCTGTCCCGGTCCAGGGACATGTATTCCGTGTGGTAGGAACGGGGCATCGCCCGCCGGTGATAACGCGCCACCAACGCAATCAGGGCAATCTCATGACGCGTCAGGCCAAACAGGTCGCTGTTCAAGATCAGATACATCGAGTGCTTGTGATGGCTGCGGTCGCTGACATAGACCCCGACCTCGT
>CAZAAF010000261.1:1315-3917 GCA_964482575.1 uncultured Verrucomicrobiota bacterium
GCAACAACCCGGCAATCCGCAGCAGCAATTCAAACCGGTCATCCAACCCGTGTTCCGTCCGCATCTCGCGAAACATCTTCACGCACAGCTCGCTCACGTGCCGCGAATGGCCGTCGTTGACGCCGTACTTCTCCGCCAACAGCGTCGCCGAATGCACCGCCTGCTCGGCAAATTCCGACGTCCACGCCCCGTGCACGGCCATTTCCTTCAGCAGCCCGTCCCGTTGTGAGGCGCCGGCCACGAGGATCTGCTTCACGCGGAAGGCGCGCGCCAGGTGTTCATAGGCGAGCAAGGCCGGCCCGATGGTTTCCGCCTCCTGATAGGGAATGTGGTATTTGCGCACCATCTCGTCCACCGAGATCGGCACGAGTTGGTTGACCGCACCGACAAACGTCTTGATGTCAATGCGCGCCACGCCCTGCTTGTCCCAGGCGGGTTCGACCAGCGAGGCGGCAAACCGCGCATCGCCGGAAACCGCAATCAGATACTCCACCTCGGTATCGGCCAGTGTTCCGCGCAACTGGTCCACGGTCCGCTTGATATGCTGGCCCAACAGCGAACGGGCCCGGTCCGCGGGCGCGCGATAGGTCTCGAGGGTTTCGCGCATGCGCAACGAGCCCAACCGGTAGGTATTGGAAAAGGAGATGAGACCGTCCCGCACGAGGATCAGCTCCGTGCTGCCGCCGCCCACTTCCACGATGGCCACATCGCTTTTCCGGAGCTTCGCGTCCTTTTGAAAGAGATCGTGGACGGCGATGTAGGTCAGCCGGTTCTCCTCCGCGCCTTCGATGGCCTCGACGTTGATCTGCGTGGTCATGTAGAGGCGGTCGAGGAACACATCCCGGTTCTCCGCCTCGCGCACCGCGCTGGTGGCCACCGCACGGATCTGGTCGTCGCGCGTGATGTCATATTCCTTCATGGTCCGGCGGAACGCCTGGAGGATGCTCACCACCTCGGCGGCCGTGGACGGCTGGATGATCCCCGAGGTAAACGTGTCCTTGCCCAGATGCACCGCGCGTTGAAGCGATGTCAGCGGGCGCACCGTGCCATCCCCCTGAATCTCGGCAATGCTCAACCGGACGGCGGTGGACCCGATATCAATCACCGCCACCGACCGCACACTCTCGCCGGCCGGCTTCTCCGATTTTAAAATGGGTTGTTCCATGCTTGGTTTGCGCATCGTCTCACACCCTTGTTACAATCCCGTGACAACCACCCAACATTATTTCGACAGACGCCCCGCCCTCGACAGCGCAGCGAGACCCGCGCCGATGATGCCCGCGTCGTCCCCCAGGCCGGAATCGAGTATTTTGACCCGCTCCGGGCTGGCCCCTATCACATGCCCCATGGCCGACTTCCGGATGCGCGGCAACAGTTTCTCTCCCAACGCCTGCATCAGGCCACCGCCTAGGATGACGGCCTGGGGATTGAGCACATTGATCAGATTCGCCGCGCCAATACCGATGTAATCACACGCTTCATCGACCACCCGGTGGACCAGCTTGTCGCCCTCGCGGTAAGCCTCCGCCAGGATCCGGCTGCGAACGCGCGAGGTGTCGCCATCGCACAAATCCGACACCACGCTCTTGCGTCCCTTCTCAATCGCCGCCACAACGCGGCGGACAATGGCACTGCGGCTGGCGACGGACTCCAGGCAGCCGCGGTTGCCGCAACCGCACTTCGGGCCGTCTTCGGGCACGACGACCATGTGCCCGATCTCGCCACTCATGCCGGTCGCCCCGCGATACAGCTCGCCGTCCAGCACGATGCCGCCGCCGATGCCGGTGCCGATGAACATGCAAACGAAGTTCTGCAACTTACGGCCCGCGCCCTGATGCTTCACCGCCAGGGTGCCAGCCTGGACATCGTTGATCAACGCCGCCGGGAAGCGCAGCCGCCGTTCCACCAGTTTCACCAGCGGCAGTTCATGCCAGTTCAGGTTCGGCGCGATACGCACCACCCCCCGGCCCTGGTCCACCATCCCGGGGACTCCCACGCCAATCGCCGCGATAGCCGCATGCGGAACGGCGGCGGCCGCCAACGCCTCATTGACGCACTCCGCCACGCGTCCCAGGACACCGTCCACCCCCGACTCCGGGCGGGTATTTTTCTTTTCGCGGCTGAGCACACGGAAGTTCGCGTCGAACACCGCCGCCAGGATTTTGGTGCCCCCCAGATCCACGCCCACCACGTACTGTTTGTGTTTTCCGTGACTCGTCATGTGTTCTCCTCCATCTTGCAGCCTCGGCGAAGTGTGACCCGTTCCTCAGACTGACTTCCCGCCATCATGCACCACCGCCGTAGCTTTACAATACCACTCCATCGGGTCAAAACCAAAAGTGGATGATGGCGACAGGGTTCGTTCGACGCCCATCGGTTCAAGCGGGTGACGAGCCGGCGACCCGGTCCTTTGGGGAGGACTGGCTGCCGATGAACAGGAAAAAGTGCCACCATCCGGCATGTGCGACAGGGGCGCCTCGCACCACGGCTCGCAATGGATCGCAACACCGGCAGAAGATGGCCTCTCATCCGCGCGCGGGGGGGGGGGGGGGGGGGGGGGCCCCCCCCCCGGGGGGGGGTGAAACCGGGGTGGAAGGGGCGG
>CAZAAF010000261.1:3927-6832 GCA_964482575.1 uncultured Verrucomicrobiota bacterium
CCCCCCCCCCCCCCCCCCCGCCCCCCCCCCCCCCCCCCCCCCCCCCCCCCCCCCACGGCACCCGCCCCTGCGGAGGATGTAACCCGTCTGAGAAGTGCAGTCAGGAATGAGGGTGGCGCAAAAGCACGCAAAAGCGCGATAGGGCGCGACAACTCAATGGGTTACGACTGCAAGGCGAATTTTAGGCCGGTGTGAGGGACTAACGCCAAAACACACGGCCTGTGCATTCGGTATGAGGTGCTTTTCCAAGCCCGAGCAAACCTCGTGCAACCGCCTTGCAGTCACTTGGAAATGACCAATTCCCGATAGAGCAGGTTTTTCTTCCGATCTGGACGGTTCTCAATCCCGTTGGGTCGGCTCGTTGCTCGAACCTTGAAGCCCTCAAACAGGCTCCGGTTCGCCGCCGAATCATTCACCGTGATGATCCACCTGGCCTTCAACGAACGAACGCGGCTGGCAAAAGCGTTCATTTCGGCAGCGCTCCATCCACTGTAGATTTTCACGTTACAGTCAGTATACGGCGGGTCCAAAAAGAACAGAGTTGTCGGCGCATCATATCGGTCGAGACAGTCTTGCCAATCCAAGTGCTCGATGCATACCCGATCCAGACGCTGGCTCAATGCGGCCAGCTTGTTCAGCCGTCCCGTTCGCGATCCCATTCCAGCGCCTCCGCACACCTTGGCAACGCCGAAGCTCTCGATCGTATTGCCACCAAAGCAAGTGCAGACGCGGTAAAACCATCGGGCCGATCGTTGGATGTCCGTGAAGCCGGCCTGCTCGCGCAGGTCTTGAAACTCGATACGGCTGTTCAGGACCAGCTCGAGTTCGGCCAAGAGTTCGTCCCGGTGATACCGAGCGCACCGGAAGAGCGTCACCAGTTCATCCTTGGCATCATTATACACCTCGACCTCGCTGCGCGGTTTATTCAGCAGCAGCGCCGCGCCGCCTCCAAACACCTCGCAATAGCATCGGTGCTCAGGCAACGCCTTCAACAACGCTGGCACGAGCCAAGACTTTCCCCCAGGCCAAGGCAGCGCACCGCGAGCTTTGCCCATCTTCAATTCATGTCCGCAAGAGTTGTTTTTCATGAGCGCAGCATAGCGCCATGGCCGGAAAACCGGATCGGCTCCAACGGCTGTATCGGATAAAAATGATGACGCCGTTTTTCCTGCTGTGCTACAACCTCTGCGCCGGTGCCACGGCTTAAAACGAGGCTTCAGATTATGAACAAATGCAACCGCATTTCCATTATCTGGAGCCATCGTTATGAGCTGGAAGTCTGCCATGCAAGACGCCCAGGTCTTGCTGCCTGCCTGCGCCGATCTCTCCGAGGTGGCGCTGCCGGATTACGCAGCCGAAAAGGACTATCTGTTTTTCGAGCCGCGCACACAATGGACCCTGTCCTACCGGAGGATGATCAACACGGCACTGGCGAGGCTGCTAGACCGTCAGGGGAAAAAGGTGCGCTACGTGCCGATCCACTACGGGGATTATTTGAGGTGGCTCGTCAGAGAGAATCTGGAGGATACCGCGAAACGCCGCGCCGAGTTCATCCAGTCGGCGATGCGTCCCGTCAAAAAGGAGCGCCGACGCTGACAGCCGCGTCCTCAACAGCATGTCCCCGCTGAGCGCGCTCGCGGTTGCAGATCGTCATGTGAAGCTCGCGCAACAACTCCATAGGGAGGTTTCTCCAGCTCACCGTGACCTCATTGAGGTCATCGACCGGTAGCCGATGCCGGAACTTGTCATTCACGATCAGAATGACGTAATCCTCCGCCTCCTTATCGATCGGGTAAGGTTCCCGCTCTTCAACGATCCAAGGCTTCAGCTCCACAATAATTTGCTGCGATTTTTCATGGATGGAAAACACCAACCGCTTGCGTTCCCGTTTCTCGATCTCTATAGGCAAGAACGCCTCAGCCTCCTCCATGTTCAAGCCCTTCGCCAGAAGCTCCATGAACGCATAGGTTCGGTCCACATCATCCTGATTGAACTTCTTGCTGGATTTGTCCCTGCCAAGTGCGCGCATGTGCATTTCATGGCGTTTGGCGTCGGAGGCTTCCCAACCGTGGCGACGGCAGGCAGCAGACCACCGCCGCCAATAGCCTTTGTTTTGCGCGCTTGTCATCATGGAATTAGCGACTCGCTTCCTTTAGCTCGCGAATGAGCCTTGATCGGGCATAACTTGGCAAGGAACGAAATCCCTCAATGGTCATTTTGTTCGCGGTTGCGGCCTGCTCAATCAAATGCGGGTTGTTCTCTGCCGCGCGCTCATGCTCAATGGAATTCTCATGACACCCGACATGGGCATTGATGTTGCCCGGCCACCTCAGGAGGAAATTAGAGAACCCTAGCGGCTCAGAGCAATAGCAGCACTTCAAAGCCGCCGTTTCGATATAGTGCTGCTGCAGATCATCCGCAGACAGCTCGAATCGAAATGATCCTGGTGCAGGGATCAAATCAAGTTCCGGTCCAATGTAAGCAGCGTTCATCTCCTCTCCCACGGCTCGCGGTATGGCAGGCCGACAAACTCAAAGACCTCGCGTTCACTTTGAACGGCGTGAGTCTCCGATTGTCCGGCCAGAGGGCCACCGCGGCTGAAGCCTGTCCCGTAAGGATTCCAGTTCCATCCTCGCTTCCGCGCTTCGGTGGCGATCCGCACATTGAGATCGGATGGCCCCGTGCGGCAGACCAAGGCGCTGAACCAGCCGGCCTCGGTCGTGGCAAACAGATCCACCGGGATACCGCTTCGCCGATGCTCCATGTACTTGTTCTTGGGACCGAACATCGTGCGGCCTTTGACGTTCCTCCGCTTGGTCAGTTCGCCAGCGCGCTCGAGGTAAGCAATCACCTGATCCGCGAGGTTCATTTGCATCTTACGGAACATGTCTTGAGGGTTGGGACG
>CAZAAF010000262.1:0-6824 GCA_964482575.1 uncultured Verrucomicrobiota bacterium
GAGAACAAGGCGTCCGTCTTCAACGATTTCCAGAACGACCCGCGCGCCCTGCCGTGGCGTGAGGCCGCCACCGTTCATCGGTTGCGCGCCGCCGCGGCCGTGCCGATCCATTTCCAGGGCAGAGCCTGCGGGGCGTTTGTCGTCTATGCTTCCGAGCCCGGTGCGTTCCGGGACAAGGAGGTCGCGTTGCTGCAGGAAGCCGCGGACGACATTTCCTTTGCCTTGGAAAACATGGAACGGGAAATGCAACGCCATCAGGCGGAGGAGAACATCCGCAAGCTCAACGCCGAGCTGGAGCAGCGGGTCCGCGAGCGCACCGCCCAGCTTCAGGAGGCCAACCAGGATTTGGAGGCATTTTCCTGTTCGGTGTCGCACGACCTGCGTGCGCCCCTGCGGACCATCCACGGTTTTGTCAGCATGCTGGCGGAGGATTACGCCCCGCAGCTTGACGAAGAAGGCCGGCGCCTGATGAACACCGTGTGCAGCGAGGCCCGGCGGATGAGTCAGATGATTGATGATTTGCTGGCCTTCTCCAGGCTGGGACGGCAATCGCTGCGCGTGGCGCCGATGGACCTGACGGCGCTGGCACAAAAGGCGTTCGACCACTGTGCGGCACAGGTGTCCGGTCGCGACGTCCGGTTTCGCCTGAACCCACTGCCTCCGGCCGAGGGGGACGCGGCCCTCCTGGTCCATGTCTGGGCCAATCTCATTTCCAACGCGATCAAGTACACGCGGACCCGACCGGTGACGGAAATCGAGGTCACTGGCAGCGACGGTGGGGATCAAATGGTCTTCTGCGTGAAGGACAACGGCGTCGGCTTCGACATGAAGTATGTGAACAGGCTTTTTGGAGTGTTCCAGCGGTTGCACGCAGAGAATGAGTTTGAAGGCACCGGCGTCGGGTTGGCCTTGTCGCGTCGAATCATCGAACGGCACGGCGGGCGCATGTGGGCGGAGGGGAAGGTGGACGAGGGGGCCTGCTTCTATTTCACACTGCCCAAAAAGGGTGAAGCTGTTTCCTGATGGCGCGCATCCCATTCCCGATGCGAGGGTGGGCATCGGCCGGTGTGGAACTTGTTCTTGCCCGCGGCGCAACCGCGGCCTAGTTTGAAGCCGCTGACCGGCCGCACAGGACGCGGTCGAAGCAAAGTCAGGCGACAGCAAAAAGGAGACGGATCATGAAGACGATCTTGATCAGTGTGGCGGCCCTCGCGTTGTTTGTGGCGGCCGGTGCGGGCCCGGCGTGGGCGGCGGAGGATGCGAAACCCGTGAAGGCCGCGCCCGCCGCGGACAAGGAGTCCCAGGAAGCCATCGCGGCGTTCCTGAAGGCCGATTCCGGCCTGAAAACATTTTTCGACGGTGCCGTGGGCTATGCGATCTTTCCCGCGGTGGCCAAGGGGGCGTTCGGGATCGGTGCGGCGCACGGCGACGGCAGTGTTTTTGAAAAAGGGCAGCGGATTGGCCAGGCGTGGATGACGCAGGTGACCATCGGCCTGGCGCTGGGCGGCCAGTCGTATTCCGAGCTGATCTTCTTCGAAACGCCGGAGGCGTTCGACTCGTTCAAGAAGAGCGAACTGGAATTCAGCGCGCAGGTGAGCGCCGTCGCGGCCGCAGAGGGTGCGTCGAGCAACGCCAAATACCAGCGCAGCGTGGCGGTATTCACCCTGACCCGGGGCGGCTTGATGTACGAAGCCAGCCTGGGCGGGCAGAAGTTCCGCTTCAAACCGCTGGCCAGGTAATCTGCGAAACCCGCCGAGGTCTGTTATTGCAAACGGGCGATGTCTGCGCTGTAAATTGCCCTGATGGCCTTGATTCCCGAGACCCAATCCAATCGGTGGTTTGACGACCCTCGCACCCAGGTGCACCTGGCGTTGATGGTGTGGCTGGTGCCGTTTCTGATCATCTCGGGGATGGTATTATTTCACCATTATGGCCGCCCGTTTTCCTACACGTTCTCCGCACAGGAGTTCAACGGGCCTTTCACAACCCAGGGACTGGTGCAGGCCCTTGCCGCCCGCGGCGTTTCCCTGCCTCCCGGAACGAACGACATCGAATCGCTCAACACGCTGCTGAAGGATGGAAGGCTGTCTTCCAGGCTCCAGGGGACGGTCCTGACCCGGCAAGGGGAAGCGCTTCGGCAGCAAGCGTCGAACCTGGGCGAAAGAGACCGGATCAAACTGAACCGGTTGATCCTGGAGGCCGCGTGCCCGTCCCAATGTCCGCCGGAGGTTGCCAGCCCCGAACATCGCTCGGTGGTGCCCGTCTATCGCAATGCCGTGGACCATTGGTGGGCGCGCCAGAGCCTGTATAAGCCGGACTTTTCCTATCATTACCTGCCGCAGTTCACGGTGTTGTTCATGCCCTTCAACGTGTGGCCGTTTCCGTATGGCAGCTTGCTGTGGCGACTGGTCTCGCTCGGTTTGCTGGTGGGCGGATTATGGCGGCTGGCGCGGCAGGTGTTTGGCGGTGACGCGGCGCGCGCGTTCTTGTGGAGCACGCTGTTGGTCATGCCCCTGAGCCTGGGCGCCCTTCGCAACGGACAGGCGAACGTCATTTTTGCCGCGTTCATGCTGCACGCGGTGGCCTGCCTGACGCCGCGGCGATGGTGGGCCGCGCCGATCTTCCTGCTGCTGGCGTTGACAGTGAAGCAACTGGCCGTGGTGTTGATTGTTTTTGCGGCGGTGATCTACCGGCCGCTGCGCTGGCGCGTGGCGCTCGGCGTCGTCGCGCTGGCCGGACTGCCTTTCCTGTTCGGCAGCCCGGCGTATGTCATCAGCCAGTATCGTGATTTCATGGAACACATGTCGGTCTGCGCCGCCGTCATTGAACACCGGTTTGCGGACCTCAATGGCATTATCCGGACCTTCGACATGGAGTTGCACACCCACGTCTCAAAGTTCATTCGCGCCCTGGCGGGGGTCGCGATTCTGGGTGTCTGGTGGGCGGGCGCGCGCCGTCTGGCCGACCCGTTGCGCGCCCTGTGGTTGTACGCACTCGTGGCCGCTTATCTCATGCTCTTCAACCCGATGACCGAGGCCAACAGTTACGTGATCCTGGCGCCGGCCCTTGGCTTGTGGGCGACGTGGGCGTTGGACCGGAGGGAAACGCGCCGCTTGGGATGGGATCTCGCCGGCATCGGCTTTTCGATGGGGCTGCTGCCCAGCCTGCTCCGGTCCTGGTTCGGCAATTACTTCGCGCTGATCTGGTATCCGACGATGGCGATGGTCTTTGTCGGGATGCTGATTTATTTCCGCCGGTGCGCCGTGCGTCCGGTGGACGCGCCGTCCGCCCCCCTCCCGTAGCCTGCGTACAACGCGGGCGATGCGGCGTTCCCTACGTGCGCCACGGACGGGCGCGGTTCTGGGCCTGCGCCACCGCCGCGCGGGCGATGTCGCTGTCCTCGGCCACGTCGAAATCGAACATGCCGGCGAGGATGAAGTCGCCGCCGCTGTTGTACGCGTACGAGAACGCATCCTTCGGGGAAATGGCCCCCGCCGCCATCACCTTGAACGCGATCCACGGCTTTTCCACCGTCTTCATGAACGCCACGGTCTCTTCGGGATTGCGGCACCAGTAACCCGGCACCTCGGAGGTGGTGCGGGTCGCCTCGCCGGTGCGCGGCGCGCTCGGGTACCGGTGATGGTGCAGCGTCTTGATGTAGAAATCCACCGGCAGCTTGTCCTTCTCGCACTGTTGGACGACGGCCAGGTCGTGTGCGCCGATGCCGCAGGGGACGTTGTGCTGCTTGATCCGTTCCAGCGTCCTGGTGATCACGCTGAACTTCCCCTCGGCAAGGTATTTGTCGGCCTGCACGCCCCAGATGTAAATTGCCTCGGTGCCGTCATCGATCATCTTCTGGATGATCTCGTCATAATGCGCCGTGTCCTCGATGTTGTGGGTGGCGTACAGGATCCACTGCATCTTGCCGCCGTTCTTGCGGTGCTCATTGAGCGTCTTGCAGACGGCGGGCGTGACGTTCACCGACACCGTATTGATGCCGCAGGCCTCGGCCAGTTCGATGGTCTCACGCACTTTCTCGTCGGTGTTGTACGAATGCACCAGCTTGTTGACGTAGCGGAGGTCGCGGGCGTGGTTGTAACGCGTCAACAGGTTGCCGCCGAGGATGAGCCGCGTGAACTTGAGGTCGCCGATCTTCCCCGTCGGCAGCAACTCCTTCTTCGGCAGCGCGGCCGGTTTGGCCTCGGCTGCGTCGGTGCGCGCGGGCATCGCGGTGCCGGCGGCCAGTCCCGCGGTGGTGAGAACGGAGTTGTGGATGAATCCCCTGCGGCTCAGTTTGTCGTTCATGGCGTATTCCTGTTGGCGATGCACCCTAGCGAATCCAACCGGCGCGTGAACAGCGAAATATGGACATACGCCGGGCCGCACGCCGTAGCGCCGGCTTCCCGCCGGCCGATCGTTGGCGATGAGAGTGTCCGCGATGCGCCGTGGAAAGGGCTCACGGCTTGTCGCAGAACTTCGCGAACCCGGGCGACTCGAACGTTTCCACCTTGTCGCCGGGTTTGTGCGCGATGAACCCCTCGACGCCGGGCGTGGACCGGATCAGTTCCAACCCCGCCTTGGGCCCGAGCACGCCGACGCAGGTGGAAAGGCCGTCGGCGATGATGCCGTCGGGCGCGATCACCACCACCTGGCAATGGTCCGTCAGGCCGAGGCCGGTGTGTGGGTTCACCACATGCGAGTAGCGTTGGCCGCCGATCTCCAGGAATTGGAAATGGTCGCCGGAGGTGGACAGCGACGCGTGCGACAGCACCACATAGCGCGTCGGCTCCTTCGCCGCGCCGGAAGCCTCGAGCGGCGGGATGCCGATGCGCCAGCCGGGTTTTCCCGGCGGCGGGTCGCCCATGCTCATGTTGCCGCCGCCGACCACCAGCGCGCAGGGGATGCCGCGCTCGCGCAACACCGCCACCGCCTCGCCCACCGCGTAGCCCTTCGCAATCGCACCGAGGTCGAGCCGCATGGCTGGCACGAGCAGGGTGGCGGTGTGATGCGCGGGATCGAGCCGGATGTTCTTGTAACCGACGGCCTTCATCGCCCCGGCGAGCGCTGCCGGGTCGGGCAGCCGGTGTTCGCGCCGCGCCTTGCGCCACAGCCACACCACAGGGCCGACCGTCGCGTCGAACGCCCCGCCGCTCCGCTCGGAAAATTCCTGCGCCTTCGAGAGCACGAACCAGAGCCGGTCGCTCAACGCCACCGCCTGCCCGCTGCCCGACGTGTGTGAGAGCCGGCTCAACTCGCTGTCCGGCTCGTAGTCGCTCATGATTGTGTTGATTTCCTTGATCCGGCGGAACGCAGCGCCGGCCGCCGCCTCCGCCGTCTTCTCGTCCGTCGCATACAGCGTGATCCGGAACGTCATGCCCATCTCCGGCCTGGAGAACTCGAAGCGTTCCTGGGCCGCTGCCGCGAGGCTTGGCAGAAGGAGCAAACAGCAGAGAATGATGGTTGCTTTCATGAACCATCCTACTTTCGACTTCCCGCGCCGCGCTGCAAGGCCGAAATGAACGCCGCAGGAGGATTGGAGTGGTGTTTCCGTCGTTGGATCGTCTCATTCCGCACGCCGCATTTCTTTCGTCGTTCGCGTCTTTGGCGGGCCACCTCCCAACGCTTCACGCTCGACGCTCCACGAATTTCCGCCCGCGGTTCGTTCTTCACTCCCCGCGGTTCACCGGCTAAGCTGGTCCCGTGCATTTAACGGATCGCTATGTCCTTCGGGAGTTTTTGACGGCGCTCGGATACTGCCTGCTGGCCTTTGTGCTGATGCAGGTGGTGTTCGACATGTTCCAGTCCCTGCGCGAATTCCTGGATTGTGGCTCCTCCACGGTCACGATCGTGACCTATTACCTGCTGGTCCTGCCCGGCGCGGTTGCCGAAGCCCTGCCGCCGGCCATTTTCTTCGGGCTGATGTTCGCGCTGGTCACGATGTCCAAGAACAACGAGTTGAACGCGATGCGCGCCGCGGGGCAGAGCCTGCTGCGAAGCTGCATGACCGTGATCGTGGCGTCGTTGTTTTGCGGCGCGGGGTTGTTCGTGGTCAAGGAACTGCTGGTGCCGACCTCGACCGAGCGGGCCGCGGACCTGCTCGGCCGGCAGCGGCTGGCCATGCAGGCGGATCGCGGCACGGTCAACGAGGCGGACTCGTTCACCATGAGCAACCTCACCTACGTGAATCATCGCGAGGGACGGAAATGGCTGTTCCGGGTGTTCAACGTCAAGACGCAATCCGGCGAGAACGTGGACCTGCAATGCCAGACGCACGGCAAGCCTGAACAGGCCATCAATGCCGGGTTCGCCTATTGGGTGGATGACCGCTGGCTGTTTCAGGACGTGAAAGTCATCACCTACCCGCCGGACAACGTCCCGGGCGGGAATATCGTCCAGAAGTTCTACCCGCGGTGGGAGAATCCGGAGATCACCGACTCGCCGGAGGACATGATTCTGTTCTCCAAGAAGGAGCCGGAGTACATGACCATCCAGCAGGTGCGCCGGTACGTGCAACTGCATCCCAAGGAGGAACTCTCCAAGTTCCGCGTCAGTCTCCAGCAGCGGTATGCCGCGCCTTGGTCCTGCGTGGTGGCGTGCCTGATGGCCATGCCGCTCGGCGCGGGCACCAGCCGCCGCAGCGCGCTGGCGGGCGTGGCCTCGGCCATGATGCGGCTCGTGTTGTACGCGGTTGTCTATTACCTCGGGGTCAAGTTTGGCAAGACGGGACGGCTGGATCCCATCGCCGCCGTCTGGCTGGCTAACGGCATCTTCACGTTCGCCGGTTTCATCATGATGTGGCGCATGCGGTAGGGGAACCCCGTGTT
>CAZAAF010000263.1:0-6821 GCA_964482575.1 uncultured Verrucomicrobiota bacterium
CGGGAATGTCTGGGAGTGGTGCGCCGACTGGTACGGACCGTATTCGGGCGGCGGCGCGATTGACCCGACCGGCCCGGCCTCGGGCACCAAGCGGGTGCGCCGCGGCGGCGCGTTCCCGAATTCACAAGCCTTCCTCGGCTCGGCGGTGCGCGGCGCCAGTTTCCCGCAGGACAAGGTCGCGGCGTTCGGCCTGCGCGTTGTCTGCAGTCCGGCGAAGTAGGCGGCCGGGGCGGTCACCGGGCTTTCCATGATCACACGATTTCGGATGACGTTGAGTCTGGTCCTGATCGCGCTTCTGGTCATCGTGATCACGGCGTACATGCTGTGGCGGGCGAGCCGGCTCCCGGGACTGTGATCCCGCCTCTTCCGCGGCGACTCACGCCGGCGGGATCAGGTTGAACTTCTGCAACCGGCGGCGCAGCGCGTCGCGCTCGATCCCCAGCAGTTCGGCGGCCTGGGTCTGGTTGCCGCCGGCGCGTTCCACCGCCTGGCGGACCAGTTCCCGTTCCACGTCCTCCAGCTTGACGCCTTCCGGCGGCAGCTCCACCGCGGGGCGGCAGCCGCGCGGCGCGCCCGGGCGGAACTCGGCGGGCAGGTGCTGCGGCAGCACCGCTTCGCCGGCCTCGAGCAGGACGATGCGTTCCATGGCGTTGCGCAGCTCGCGCACGTTGCCCGGCCAGCCGTGGCGCAGCATGGTCTCCTGCGCCTCCGGCGAGAGCCGTTTGAGCGGACGGTTGAACTCCTGCGCAAATCGCTTCAGGAAATGCTGCGCCAGCAGCACGGCGTCCGCCGGATGCTCGCGCAGCGCGGGCATCTTCACGGAGATGACCTTGAGCCGGTAGTAGAGGTCCTGCCGGAACTCGCCGCGCACCACGGCGCCCTCGAGGTCCTTGTTCGTCATCGAGATCAGGCGGACGTTGACGCTGATGTCCTTCGTGCCGCCGACGCGGCGGAACTGGCGCGTCTCCAGCACGCGCAACAGCTTGGCCTGCATCGCGAATTTCATGTCGCCGATCTCGTCCAGCAGCAGCGTGCCGCCGTCGGCCAGTTCCATCAGGCCCTTCTTGGTCGTCTTGGCGTCCGTGAAGGCGCCGCGCTCGTGGCCGAACAGCTCGCTCTCGAACAGGTTCTCCGTCAGCGCCGAGCAATTGATGTCCATCAGCGGCTGGTCGGCCCGGGCGCTGTCGAAATGGATCGCGCGCGCGGCCAACTCCTTGCCGGTGCCGTTCTCGCCCTCGATGAAGACCGTGGTGGCGTTGCTCTGCGCGATCTTGGTGATCAACTCCCGCACCGCCTGCATCGCCGGGCTGTCGCCAATGAGGTTGTTGACGTCGAACGTGCGGTGCTGCTGGCTGCGCAGCCGCGTCACCTCGCGCCGCAATTTCATCTCCTCCAGCGCCTTTTCCAGCTCGACCCGGACCTCCTCGAACTCGAACGGCTTGCAAAGGTAGTTGTGCGCGCCGAGCCGCATGCACTCCACGGCGCGGGCCACGCCCGTGTCCGCCGTCACGACGATGACGGCGATGTCGCGTTCCATCTTCTTGATTTCCTGCAGGACCTGCACGCCGTCGATGCCGGGCAGGCGCATGTCCAGCAGCACGATGTCATGGCCGTCGTGCCGCACGCGCTCCAGCCCCTCCTCGCCGGTGGCGGCGCACTCCACCTCATAGCCGTCGCGCGAGAGCTTTTGTTCAAGCGACCAGCGGACGAGTTTCTCGTCGTCGATGACCAGGACTTTGGCCTTTGGCATAAATGGTTCAGCGGTTCGGTTCGGCGGGCGGTGTCGGCGCCCCCGCATGATGTGCCTCAGAGTCGGCCTCTTTGCAAACGTGTAATTCGATGGTGAACTCCGTGCCCCGGCCCGGCTGGCTCTGGACCGAGAGCGTGCCGCCGTGTTTCTCGACGATCATGCGGGTGATGGACAGTCCCAGACCGGTGCCGCGGTGCTTGGTGGTGAAGAACGGGGAGAAGATGCGGTCCAGGTGTTCCGCAGGAATGCCGACGCCCGTGTCGCGCACCGTCATCCGGACGGCCGGAGGCGGGGGGGCACCGCCGTCCGCCGGCGCGGACGTCACGGTGGCGCCGACGGTGAGGGTGCCGCCGTCGGGCATGGCCTGGATGGCGTTGAGCAGCAGATTGAGGACGGCCTGCTGCACCTGCTGGCCGTCCACGCAGATCGGCGGCAGCGCCGGGGCGTAGGTCTCGACGATCTGGATGCGCTGCTTCTGCGCGTCGGGCCGCACCAGTCCCAGCATGGGCCGGATGAGTTCCGCCACGTCCGCGGGCGCAATTTCCGGTTCGCGCAGGCGCGCGAAGTCCAGCAGGTTGCTGAGCGTGGCGTTGAGCCGGGCGATCTGCTTGTGAATCTCGCGGACCACCTCGCCGTACTGGGTTTTGCTGTCGGCGATCTCCGACAGCACCTCGACGGCCGACCCGATGCCGGCCAGGGGGTTGCGGATTTCGTGGGCGATGCCCGCGGCCAGTTCGCCGATGGACGCGAGTTTGCCGGCCTGCTGGATTTGTTTCTCGTGCGAGGTTTTTACCTCGCGCTGGGCGGCCTCCAGGCTGTCCACCATCGAATCGAAACCACGGCCCAGCTCGTTGATTTCGTCCAGGCCCTCCGGGTGGACGCGGACGGCGAGGTCGCCGGCCTGGACGCGGCGCATGTGCTGGAGCAGTTCGCTCACGGGCTGGGTGACGAAGCGGACGATGAGCAGCCAGAGCACAATGCCGACGAGCACGAAGATGACGAGGCCATAGACGAGAAGCAGGTTGCGGTTGTCGGTGATGGCGCTCTCGGCGGGCGACATGGATTTCTCCAGCACGATGGCGCCGACGAAGGCGGAGGCCTCGTGGTGGCAGCGCTCGCACTTGGACTCCTTGCGGACGGGCCGCATGGTGATGGCCAGCCGCTGGCCGTCCTCCTCGCGCGTGCCGTGCAGGATGCGGTTGCTGGCGAACATCTCCGCCGGGACCTGGAGGGTCGTCGCCCCGGTCTCCGACGCGTTGTCGGAGAAGACGACCCGGCCCTGGATATCCGTGATGCGTCCGTGGACGATCTCGTGCGAGCCCTTCAACTCCTGCAGGAACCGCTGGGCCTCGGAATGCCGGCCGCTGAGCATGACGTCCTGGAGATACTCGTGGACGAGGCTGGCGGTCAGCGCATTCTGGGCCAGGGTGCGTTCATGCCACCAGGTGCTCTGGACCCGGATGACGAAGTAGGTGTAGATGGCAATGACGATGGCCACCGTCAGGCCGACCGCGAACAGCGTCTTGGCGGTGAGGCTGCCGCGCAGGCGCGCGCCCAGGCTCTTCTTGTGAATCTCCATAACCGGCTTTGATGGTGGTGCGTGCTGGTTGTAACAAACACCATCGCGGGCAAACCGCAAGGCCGAAAGCACGGGCTCGGACGTGCGTGCGGCCGCGGCCTAGAGCGATCCGCCGTTGTGGCATTCGCTGCATTTCGTCGCCGGGTCGAGGTCGCCGCCAGGGTGCGCGAACTTCATGCCGCCGGCATTGCCCTTGGCCAAGTCAGCCCCTTTGCCCTGCGCGAAAATGACGTGACACCCATTGCAATCGGCCTGGATCGTCTTCTTCTTGTCGGTCGTCGCGACGTGCTGGTTGTCATGGCAGCGGAAGCAGCCCGCCGAATCCTTGTGGCCGACGTTGTCCGGATACGACTTCCACGACGCCTTCATGGCGGGGAACACGTTTTGCAGGTAGAGGTCCTGCACGACGCCGATGACCGTGCGGATGCGCGGCTCGTTGGGATACTGGCCGGCGAGACCCGCGGCAATCTTCTCCGTGGCGTCCTTCTCGCTCGCGTAGGTCCCGGCCAGCGCGGCGACGGCGTTCTTCTTGATGGACGGCAGCGAGGGATCGATCTGGCCCAGCGCCATGGCCAGGTCCACGGCGGTATCCGGCGACTGGAGCTGGTGGCCGATGCGGTTGTGGCAGTCGAGGCAGTCCATCCGGCGGATGTCCGACTTCGCCGGGTCGCCCTTGAAATCCGGCGCGCGATATTCCGTGACCGTGCCGTTGGCGGCGGTCACGCGCACCCAGGGGATGACCTGGCGCTGGGCGTCGGTGGCGATGAACTCGATCTTCCGGGCGATGTTCATGTGGTAGTGAATGCCGCCGACCGGGCCGTGGTTGGGGTCCGAACCGCCGACGTTGATCAGCAGTCGCACGGTATAGGGCGTGTTCTCCTTGTCGGCGAGGAAATGCGTGTAGTTGCGATCGAGAATGCCGATGTACCGTTTGTCCGAATGGCATTCCTGGCAGGTCTCGCGCGCGGACCGCATGTTCTTGACGGGCGCGGGCACGGGCTTGGGGTAGTGGTCCGTCAGGACGCCGAGCAACTGGTGCGTGCCTTGGAGTTTGGCGCGGACGAAGGCCTCGGCGCCGGGGCCGACATGACAGCCGGCGCACTCGACCTTGGCGTGCGGCGAGTGCAGGTAGGTGGTGTATTCCGGCTGCATGACGGTGTGGCACGTCAGGCCGCAGAAGCTCACGGACTCGGTGAAGTGGTAGGACCGGTAGCTGCCCACGGCCGTCACCAGCAGGAACACCACCGCCACGAGGGCGAAGACGGCCATCAGCCGCCGCTGCTTGGGCTGCGTCAGGTCGATCTGCATCGGCGGGAGCTTGCCGGGCATGGTGCGCGCGACTGCTCGCCGTTCCATCCACGCGCCGAACAGCCCCAGCCCCAGGCCGAAGAGCAGGAAGGCGGGCGAGACGAAATACGTCAACAGGCCCATGTACGGGTTGGAGAACGGCGCCAGGGAATCGAGCACGAACAGCAGCAGGAACGCGAAGAACGCGCTTACGGCGATCAGCAGCCCCGTCAGGCTGATCCAGTTGCGGAAGAGGGCCAGTCGCGAAAATGGTTTGCCGGTGTCATTCATGTTGCCCTTTTTCTTAACACCTGGGCCGGTGCGCAACAAGACACAAGCGACAAAAAGGGGGGCACGCCCCGGAATGGGGGGCGGCGGGTCTTCGAGGGGCGGCGGGTCAGCCCGCCGTGTCCGGGCGATGGGTGGCGGTCATTTCCGACCGCGGCAGGAAGAGGTGAATCAGTGTGGAAACAATGGCGAACGGCAGCAGCAGCAGGATGATCGAGGTCAGCAGGCCTTCCTGGCCGACCAGTTCGATCTTGTAGGTGGTGAAGCCGCGCAGGCTCTTGGAGAACAACTGGCCGCCGATGACCACGTTCCAGCGCATGGCGAAAATGCCCACCAGCACCAGCACGCTGCAGAGGAAATAAACGGCCTGCCGCCGCTTGAACCCCTTCTTCCAGACGACCAGCGCCGTGAGCAGCGCGGCCGGCACCAGCATGCCCAGCAGCACCTGCACGAGGCCGAGCGAGATGATCAGCCGGCCCGATACCAGCAGCACCAGCACGTCCAGCGATTCGTCGGCGATGTACAGCCGGTGAATCCAGTCGAGCGCCTCGATGGCGAAGTCCACCACCAGCGCCGTGAGCAGACACTTGCCGATCGTCTCCATGCACGGCAGGTCCACCGGGACGCGCCGGACCCAGCAGGTCACCAGATACAGGAACATCAGCAGCGCGATGCCCGAGACCATCGCGGAGAAGATGAAGATGATCGGCATCAACACCGTGCCCCACCACGGGTTGGCCTTCACCGAGCCGAAGATGAACCCCACGTACCCGTGCAGCAGGAACGCCGACGGGATGCCGACGATGGTGATGAGCCGGCCGAACTTGTCATCCAGGCGCACCGCCTTGTCGGAGACATCGTGGACGCCCAGGGTCAGCGTGCGGTACAGGAGCCGCCTCCATCCGGTGGCGTGCGCCGACCACTCGACGAAGTCCTTGCGATAGTCGAACCACAACTCCAGCAGCAGCACCGCCATCAGGTACCAC
This sequence comes from uncultured Verrucomicrobiota bacterium, assembly GCA_964482575.1. Taxonomy (GTDB): domain Bacteria; phylum Verrucomicrobiota; class Verrucomicrobiia; order CAIQCK01; family CAIQCK01; genus CAIQCK01. Next base: position 5,891 of record CAZAAF010000263.1, read on the forward strand.
GCATAGACAAACCCGAAGATCGCCATCGGCGACGTGACGTGCGGCGTCATCATCACCTCGTAGCATCGTTCCGGGTGGCCGAGATGGAACAGCAGCGGCAGCGGCGCGACGAGCAGGAACGAGAACGACGTGAGCAGCGAGAGACGATAGGTGGGTTGCAGCGACTTCACGCGGAACACGCGCTCGAGCGACGCCATGATGAACGCGCCGGCCACCAGGCCGGTGATGTAGGGATAGCAGCAGATCAACACGCTCCAGAGCAGGTTGACCTCGTTGGGATAAATGAAACCTTGCACTTGGTTGAACGCCTCCGTCAGGTGGGGGGTGAGTTCGGGGGACATTATCGCACCTCCGTGTCGAGTCCCGCGTAGAGCAGTTTCGGGCGGGCGCCCAGATGGGGCTTCAGGACCTGCACTTTGTTCTTCGCCACGAACGTCTGGATCGTGGCGGCGGATTTCGGATCCTTCATGTCGCCAAACATGCGCGCGCCGGTCGGGCAGACTTCAACGCAGGCCGGACGGAGGCCGCGCGTGATGCGGTGATAACAGAACGTGCACTTCTCCGCCGTGTGCGTGACGGGACTGAGGAAGCGGCAGCCGTACGGGCACGACTGGATGCAGAAGCCGCAGCCGATGCAGTAGGTGGGGTCCACCAGCACCACCCCGTCCGGCGAATCGAACGTCGCGCCCACCGGGCACGATTGCACGCACGGGGAGTTCACGCAGTGGTTGCAGAGCTTGGGCACGAAAAACGATTTCAGGATTTCCGACTTCGGAACCCTGGCGGGAGGAAACCCTCCGAAGCCGCCGTTGGGCGAATCCACGTCCGTCTCGCCCCGCGCCGCGCTCGTTCCCGCCTTCGGTTTCCGGATGATGTACCGCTCCACCCATGTCCGAAAACAGCCGGGGGTGGTGGGGACATGGTTCTCCTT
>CAZAAF010000264.1:0-6810 GCA_964482575.1 uncultured Verrucomicrobiota bacterium
CCTAGTGCTTGCGCCAAACCAATCGGCGCTGAAACCGTGGTGGCGGCAGGAGCATTAGGGCCGTGCCTCCGCACCCCAGCAACCAGGCGGCGAGGGCGCGGCTTTCGCCGGTGCATTCACCGCATACGGCGGGCCCATGGCCAGGGTTTGCCGGATATTCATTAGAATGGACTCCGCATTCAGCCAATGCCGCAAGTCGTGGCCATCCGGGAATCCTTCATGTTCCCAAATGGCATACGCCAGACGCGCAATCTCATCAGAGGTGGGTTTCAGAAAGTGTGCGGTCCTGTGCATGCTCCTATCCCTTGTTGTGTAAGGACAAAACGCCTCTGTCCTGTCCTGCCATCTTTTTTGGTTGTCGGTCAGCCCACTCCGGGAGCACGCGCACCCTGATTCCTTCCGTCCACCGCCAAGCCGTCAAAGTCTCTTGCCAATACCTTCCATCACCCCGGCGCTTGAACGGTTCCCTCCGCCAGCGGTCCACCGGGAGGGCTATGGCTGGGCGATGTCATTCCGAATCCGATCCGGTCCTTCCGGCAAGGGTTCTCCGTCACACCCGGATTTCCACTGCGAACCCCCGACGGAATCCCGATCGGCAACCACCGCACGCATCGTTCCCTCGCTTTCACGCGTCCGCGCAATGATGCACTCACGATCCGCGCACATGCACATGAACCCACACCCGAAGGGAACGGCAAAGCTGCATTCCCAAGGCTGGTCCACCAGACACTCCGCCAGCATGCAGGTGACGGCTTTGGCCCGACAGATCTTTGCGTCGGGCAGGACTCGTTCGGGAAGAGAGTCAGTTTCGCTCTCCAATCGGATGGGACTCGCGGTATTCACTTTCACGCCCAGTGAATCAAGTTTCTTGCACTCCGGACCTCGCTCTACATCCTGACTACAGGGTAAGAAAGAACCGAAATGTCCGCCTGTCCATTCAGGAAGAATCTGATACAGGAGTAAGGGAAAACCTTTAAGCGGAAATCCTAGTCCAGCCTAGGTGAACGACTTAGGTTGCGATCCATACAACAACCGCCCGGCCGGCGTCTTTTCATCCACCCGTCCGCCCGTCGGTTCGCCTGCGCACGCCCCGCCAGGGCATCGGGCCGCCACCCTGCCACCCGCCGCGTCGAAGCTGCGACATGAGTCCGGCGAGCATGGCATTCCGCTGCGGAGCGTGGAGGTGCTTGAACAGCGGGTCTTTTCGTGGAGTCAATCGTTGGCCCGGCATCGTTTCACTCCGGCCGGTCACCCGGTCACCCAGCATTGAAAACCGCGCGGAGCGGGATTCCCGGGCGACCACGCCGGCCCCCGGACCATACTTCCCGCTCCACGCAAAAGTTATGAGGTGCATGGCGGCATCCTGTCCGTTCAACTCGGCAGGAACACCACGAGAGGTTTCTGCCGCCTCGCGAACGGAGGTTCTGTGCGGCCCTGCAGCAACGTCTCGGCCTCCAGCCAGTTCTCCACATCGCGGTCCGCCGGACATCCATCCGCCTTCCAGATGAACCGCGCGAACTTCGTCACGTTCTCCCGCGTGCAGAGCGTCTTCAGTCGGTTCTCAGCGTCCATGGCACACGTCCTTTCCTTTGGAGTTCAACCGGCATCCGTGATGGAAATCCTACGCTGCCATCCGGACTGGCACGCGCCGGCGGCTCCCCGCCTTTTTCGGTTTCACTGATTTCACCGGCTTCACAGTCTTGGACAATCCCACCACGACATCGGCGACCGGTCGTACGGGGACCACAATGGGCGCGGCTTCTTCCACCACCGGCTCGGCTGGTTCCACCAAGGCCATCAGGATCGATTCCGCCTGCAACCAATGATCCAACTGCCGCCCCTGCGGCTGTCCTTCTCGCTCCCAGATCAGGTAGGCCAGTCGCCCGATGTCCTCTGATGTTGGCTTCTCCAGCCGTGTTGTCGTTTCCATAATTGTGTCGTTCCTCTCCGTTGTGATGCTGAACGATGCCCGCCTCCCGTGGCGCTGAAATGGCTGCCGCGTGACTTTAGCGTGACATCCAGCAACCCCCGGCTCATTCCTTTGGAGGCCAACGGCATCGGACATCGTGTTCCGCTGCCGTCGTGTTCATCATCGCAACCTCCTGCTCGTCGTCTTGTTCCGTTTCCTCCTTCCCGATAACTCTGGTTCGGTGGTTTTTTCGGATCGTTCGATCGTTTCCCTATGGCTGATTCCGTAGAGGCACAGGATCACCTCTTCGGGCAGCGAATAGCTGTTGGTTCGCTCCGGAAATGCTGTCATGGCCCTTCATCTCCGGTTCATCCACTGGCGTTCGACCAACCGTTGACCTGCACGTTCCGCCCGCTGAGCAACACCCGAAGCAACTTCATCGCCGTCTCCGAATCTGGCGTCACATCAAACGCCAGCGACACCAGTTCGCCCACAGTCCATGGGCTTTCAACACCCGCTGACTTCTTCATCTTTTTCATAACCTTGTCCTCTCGTTCCCGGTTGTTTTACCGGCGGTTATGAGGATTGCAGGCGCGATGCCAACGACGGCCAAGCGTGGGCAAGGTGATTCGCAGGACTATCTGTGACCAGATGCTCTCTTTTGAACCTGCCTCTGTTGAATTATGACCAAACCCGCCCTTTTGCCGGGCGAGCCCCCCCCCAAGTAACGGCGACAGGGAACCGATACTGGTGGACGGGACAGACTCCACGTCGAAGTCTCCCGCACGGGCGGAACCTCGATCGTGATTCGCACAACCTGGCGGTGGCGACTACTCTCCTCGTTTCGGCTGGCGGCGGTAGCGGTAATAGGCGGCGCAGGCGCCTTCGTTCGAGACCATCGTCGCGCCGAGCGGATGCTCCGGCGTGCAACGCGTCCCAAACGCCGGACACTCGTGTGGCTTCCGGATGCCCTGCAGGACCAGACCGCTGATGCATTCGGCGGGTTCGTCCACGCGCTGGTCCACCACGCCAAATCGCAACTCGGCATCGAACGCGGCGTACTCCTCGCGCAGGCCGAGGCCGCTGCGGGGAATCTCTCCGATGCCGCGCCACTTGCGCGGCACGACAGCGAACACCTGCTGGATGATGTTTTGCGCGGGGCGGTTTCCACCGCGCTGGACGGCGCGGGCGTACTGGTTCTCGACCTCGGCACGGCCCTGTTCGAGCTGGCGCACGCACATGGCGATGCCCTGCAAAATATCGAGTGGCTCGAACCCGGTGACGACAATGGGGCAATGATACTGCGCCGCAATCGGCTCGTATTCGGTGTAGCCCATCACCACACACACATGCCCGGCAGCGAGAAACCCCTGCACCCGGTTGTGCGGCGAGGAAAGCACCGCCTCCATCGCCGGCGGCACCAGCACATGCGAGACGAGGATCGAAAAGTTCGTCACGTTCTGCTGCCGCGCCTGATACACCGCCATGGCGTTAGCCGGCGCGGTCGTCTCGAACCCGACCGCGAAAAACACCACCTGCCGCGACGGGTTCTCGCGCGCGATCTTCAACGCGTCCAGCGGCGAATACACGATCCGCACGTCGCCGCCCGCCGCCTTCACTGACAGCAAATCCTTGTCCGTGCCCGGCACCCGCAGCATGTCGCCGAAGGAACAGAAGATGACCTCCGGCCGCGAGGCGATGGCGATGGCTTTGTTGATCAACTCCGCCGGCGTGACACACACCGGGCAGCCGGGACCGTGCACCAGCGTGATTTCCCCGGGCAATAACTCGTCCACGCCGAATTTGACGATGGCATGCGTCTGGCCGCCGCAAACCTCCATGATGGTCCAGGGGCGCGTGGTCATGCGGCGGATCAGCCGCGCATAACGCTGCGCGGCCTTTCCATCGCGGTATTCGTCGAGATACTTCATAGGATCAACGGTTGATATCGGTCCTATCACCCTAGCAGCGCCGCGGGATTTTCGCGAGCCCTCCCGTCCACCGCCAATCCCCATTTCGCCTTTTTTGGGGGACCACGAAACACACGAAAGAAACCAACAGGGATGAACAGGATAGACAGGATTCCAAAGCCGACCATTCTCTTCCTGTTGATCCTGTAAATCCTGTTAAAAACTCCCGATTCGCGTCTTCCGCGGCCAGCGTCTCCACCGTCCTCCATCCGCGTGGCCGGGCGGGCGGGATGGATCACAGATCCACGATGTCGTTCAATTCCGGCAGCAGGGGCGTGAGGCCATGGCGTTCCTGGATGTGCCTGGCCAGCTCGCGGCGGGGTCCGTTCTCACCATGGGTCACGATCACGCGGGGCTTGCAGGCGGCGAGCGGCTCGAACCACTTGAGCAGGTCGGTCTGGCCCGCGTGGGCGCTGAACCCGCCGAGGGTGTGGATCTTCGCCTTGACGGCGATTTTTTCACCAAAAATACTGACCAGTTTTTCGCCCTCGACGAGACGGCGTCCCAGGGAACCGAACGCCTGAAAGCCGACGATCATCACGTGCGTCTCCGGCTTCCACAGGTTCTGTTTCAGGTGGTGGAGGATGCGGCCGGCGTTGCACATGCCGGCGCCGGCCATGACGAGGCACGGCCCGGGAAGGTCGTTGATATTCTTGGAGTCCTCGGCGGTGACGGAGGCCTGCATGGAGGCGAGGTCCTCCTTCACGGAACCTGCGTGCATGAACGCGAGCATCTCGTCGTCGAAGAGTTCCACATGCCGCTGGTAAATCTTCCACGCCTCGATGGCCATTGGGCTGTCGAGGAAGATGGGGAACGGTTTCAGGATGCGCTTCCGGAAGATCCACGCCAGCAACACGGTGAGAAGCTGGGCGCGGCCCACGGCAAACGTCGGCACGAGAATCTTGCCACCCTCGGCGACCGCCTGTTTGAGGATTTCGATGAACTCCTCGACGGTCTCGCGGAAGGGGCGGTGATCGCGGTCGCCGTAGGTGGACTCCATCACAACAGCGTCCGCCTGCTGGAAGGTCTCGGCATCCTTGAGGATGGGCGCGCCCTTGGGACCGAGGTCGCCCGAGAACACGACGCTTTTCTCGCGGCCATCCTCCTGGACGAGGAGTTTGATGGAGGTGGAGCCGAGCATGTGGCCGGCTTCGATCATGCAGGCGCGGATGCCGGGAGCGACGTCGAAGGGTGTCTGGTACGGCGCGGGCTGGAACAGGTGCAGGACGTGCTCGACCTCGTCCGCGGTGTACAGCGGGGCGACGGGCGGCTCGCCCGCGCGCATGCGCTTGCGGTTGACGCGCTCGTTGTCCTGAAACTGGATGCGCGCCGAATCCCGCAGGATGAGCTGGGTCATTTCGATCGTGGCGGGGGTGGCGTGCACGGCGCCGTCAAACCCCGCCTTCAACAACAGCGGCAGCCGCCCGGTGTGATCGAGATGGCCGTGGGTGATCAACACGGCGTCCAGCTTGTCACTGTGCGGGTCACAAGGGACGTGGTTCTTGGTGTCGGTATTCTTGGTGCCCTGGAAGATGCCGCAGTCCACCATGACGCGGGCCTGGCCTGTCTCCACCAGGTAGCAGGAGCCCGTGACGTCACCCACTGCGCCGAGGAAGGTAATTTTCATGATTGGTTCCTGTCGGACTGCCGGAACGGCTTCATGGGTTCATCCACCGCCGGTGGTGGTTTGGATGTGCTCGCCATGAATCGTCGATCCTTGGGAGCGCATCCTAATGCATTCGCCCGGCCACCGCAAGCCATGTGCAGCCGGCGCGGGCGGACGCGGTGAGGAAAAGGGGATGCCGTAAACCCAAAACCCGGGAGTTTGGGCTTGACCGCAAGCGGCGACTGCTCTTGCCTATGGCGAACAACGGACCCTGGCCATGAACACCATCAATCGCCGCCAATTCCTCCGCACCACCAGCACCGTCGCCGCGTCCCTGATCGTGCCCGCGCGCCTGTTCGGGAAGAACGCGCCATCCAACCGCATCACGATGGGTTGCATCGGCGTCGGCGGCATGGGCATGCGCGACCTCCGCGCCGCGATGTCCAACGACGACGTGCAGATCATCGCCGCGTGCGACCCGGTGAGCGCCTCGAACGAGTACGGCCACTGGTTCAAGGACGGCTGGCAGGGACCGTGGTTCGGCCGCGACTCGGCAAAGAAGATCGTGGAGCACCATTACGCGCAGCAAACGGGCCGGGAGAGTTTCAAGGGCTGCGCCGCCTATATCGATTACCGCGAGGTGATCGCACGCGACGACATTGACACCGTGACGGTGGTCACACCCGACCACTGGCACGCGCCAATCACGATTGCCGCGGCGCGCGCAGGCAAGGACATCTACTGCGAGAAACCGCTGTCGCTGACGCTGGCCGAGGGCCGCGCGATGGTGGAGGCGGTCCGCCGCAACGGCCGCATCCTGCAGACGGGCACGCACCGGCGGTCGTTCCCGGCGGCGCGGTTCATGTGCGAACTGATCCGCAACGGCCGCATCGGCAAAGTCCGCAAGGTCACCATCGAGATTGGCAAGAACCACCGCGAAGGGCCGAAGGGCGAATGGCAGGCGCAACCGGTGCCGCCGTGGCTCGATTACAACACCTGGCTCGGGCCGGCGCAGTCGGCACCCTATCACAAGGACCGCTGTCTCTACAGTTTCCGGTTCATCAGCGATTACTCCGGCGGCAATGTCACCAACCTCGGCGCGCACATGATCGATCTCGCACAATGGGCCACCGGCCACGACACCAGCGGGCCGGTCGAAATCGAGGACCTCGGCGGCGTGTTCCACCCACAGGAGCTTTTCGACGTGGCCAACCCCGCGCACTTCCGGTTCCGCTACGCCGACGGCGTCGAAGCCGAGTTGTTCAGCGGCGAGCGGTCCGCCTGGGTGAAGTTCGAGGGTGACAAGGGCTGGGTGGCGTTCGACG
>CAZAAF010000265.1:0-6770 GCA_964482575.1 uncultured Verrucomicrobiota bacterium
CATGATCTTCCCGGCCATCCAAGGCATGAACGAGAAGGCCTAGGTGGTGGTCTGCACGAGCAACCTCAAGCAACTCTACAACGGAATGATGGCGTTTGCGTCGGACCATGAAGGCCGGTGTCCGATCAATGAGAACAACACCTCCAGCACAATGTTCGGGATCCAGAAGCCCAACTGGATTCAAGGCACCACCCTGACAGGGAGCAACGGGTACCTTTCCATCACCACGGGCAGCCTGTGGCCGTATGTGCGCGACGTCCGCGTCTATGCCTGCCGCTCCCGGCCCACCAAGGAAAACGTCCGCAGTTACTCCCTGGCCGGCTATTTCAGCGGTGCCGATGATGCCAAGACGCGCACGATGCCGGCGTTCAACAAGATCACCCATCTCCGGGCGCAGAAGTTCATCGAAGTCGAGCGACCGTCCCAGACAATGATGTTGACGGAAGAAAACCCGTCCGGTTACCCCCCCGAGGACGGGCGCACCTTCCTGATCGACGGGTTCTTTGCGCTTGAAGATCCACATCGCGAAATGCCCGCCTCCTAGCATCAGGCCGATCCGTTCACGCTCTTGAACGGCAAGGACAATGTGGTCTTCGTCGATGGCCATACCGAGCTGTTGACACTCCAGATGGCCAGCCGCGCCTTTGAAGCATTTTTCCACGATCCTGCCCTGACGGCAGGTCGATGACCGACTCCCATCATGAATCGTCTATTGATCTGGGTCCTGGCCGGCGTGGCCGTTCTCTTCGCCGGGTTCTGGTTGATGCGCGGGGGCGCAGCCATGTTTTCCCCGCCCAAACACCCGGCCTTGCTGAAGTGCAGCACGGCCGAGTGTGGCAATGAGTTCACCGCCGAACTACCGCTCCATTTCAAAGATTATCCCGTCAAGTGCCCGAAGTGCAACCAGCGCACCGCCTTCATCCTCCAGCACTGCTGGAAATGCGATGCCGCGTACGCCTTCGACGCCAAGCATCCGCCCCAAACCTGCCCCAAGTGCGGCTCCACTCTGCCGCAAAACTAGCGCCACCGTTCCCCGCGCCGCTTCGTCGCGTGCACGGTCCCGCCGTGTTGACCCCGGTGCCGCGGTGGTCTATGCTCACCGGACGTTATTGTTTGGAGCATCTATGATTCGTCAGGTGGACAAAACCAAAATCGAAAAGGCGGTTCGCGACATCCTCAAGGCCATTGGCGAGGATCCGCAGCGGGAAGGTCTGCGGGACACCCCCGCCCGCGTGGCGCGGATGTACGCGGAAATCTTCAGCCACGGGGACCAAGACCCGCGCGAGGCGTTGCGCGCCACGTTCAAGGAAGACCATCACGAGGTGGTGCTGGTCAAGGACATCCCGTTCTATTCCATGTGCGAGCATCACTTGATGCCGTTCTTCGGGAAGGCGCACGTCGCCTACATCCCCAAGGGAAAGATCGTCGGCATTTCCAAGCTGGCCCGCGTCGTCGAGGCGTACGCCCGCCGCCCGCAGGTGCAGGAACGGCTGACCAGCCAGGTCGCCGATGTCATCAATGAGATGCTCCGCCCCAACGGCGTCGCCGTCATCATCGAGGCCATCCATAGCTGCATGACCATGCGCGGCGTCAAGAAGCCCGGCTCCTCCGTCATCACCATCGCCATGCGCGGCGATTTCCGCAAGCGGATCACCACGCGCACGGAAATCATGTCGCTTATTTACGGCCGGCCCATGACGCCATGAGGCTTCGCCCTTCGTGACCGCAGCCATCCGTCATCCAACCCAGGCATCCTGACCGGTCCGCCGTCCTGAACACGAATTTCCGGCACCGCCCGCGCCCTGTGAAAAAGGTCTTCATCAAAACCTACGGTTGCCAGATGAACGAGCGCGACAGCGATGCCGTGGCCGCCATGCTCGGCCAGCATGGGTATACGCTGGTGGAGACCGAGCGCGAGGCCGACATCATCCTGCTCAACACCTGCTCGGTCCGCGACTTGGCCGAACAGAAGGCCCTCGGCAAGATGGGTCTCCTGACCCGGATGAAACAGCGGCGTCCGGGTCTCGTGCTCGGCTTCATGGGCTGCATGGCCCAGCGCCTGGGCCCGCAACTCCTGGATCGCGCGCCCAAGGTGGACCTCGTCGTCGGCACGCAAAAACTTCACCACATCCCCGATCATCTGGATCGATTGCTGGCGGGCAACCGCCGGCCCGTCACGGACACCGCCTCCGAGACCGGCAGCGAAAGCGCCATCCGCGATCACGCAGCCCCTGCCACCCGTCCCACGGCCTTCGTCTCCATCATGCAGGGCTGCGACATGCAATGTTCCTTCTGCATCGTGCCCACGACGCGTGGCACCGAACGCAGCCGGTCCATCGAGGAGATCCTGGCCGAGGTGCGCGCCCTGGTCGCCTGCGGCGTCAAAGAGGTCACCCTACTGGGGCAGATCGTCACCAGCTACGGCCGGGGCGTCATCCCCATCCAGGACGGCCACTCCCCATTCGTGCAATTGCTCGAAGCCGTGAACAACGTCCCAGGCCTGGAACGCATCCGGTTCACCTCACCGCACCCGCAGGGTTTTCGCGACGACCTCATCCGCTGTTTCGGCCGTCTGGAAAAGCTTTGCGAGCACGTGCATCTCCCGGTCCAGAGCGGCAGCGACCGCCTCCTGCGCGCGATGCATCGCACCTACACGGTGGACAAGTACCGCCGGATCGTGGACAAGCTCCACGCCCGCGTGCCGGACATCGCGGTCTCGACCGACATCATTGTCGGTTTTCCCGGCGAGACGGACGACGATTATGCCGCCACCGTGAAGCTTTGCGAGGAAATGGAATACGACAACGTCTTCCTCTTCAAATACTCCAACCGGTCCAGCACACCCGCCGCGGCCATGGCCGGCCAGATCCCGGGCGAGGAGATCGTCCGCCGCCACCATCACCTGTGGAAACTGACGGAGGTGCATGCCACCCGCCGCAACACCGCGCTCGTGGGACGGGTGGTCGAGGTGCTCGCCGAAGGAGAACCCGAGAGCCGGAAAGTGGAAGGCCGGCTCTTCGGACGGACGCGATGCAACCGGCTCATCTACTTTCCCGGCGAGATGGAGCAACGCGGCCGGTTGCTCCCGATCCGCGTGACCCGCGCCAAGTCGCACACGCTTTACGGCGAACCCGCCCCGCCCGAGGCCGGTCATGGACTGTCCGCGCCCTGCTAAATACTATTTACTGATAACAGAATACCGGTCACTCTCTTGGTCATGTACTATTTGGTTCCACTCAAGCCTGTCGCCATCGCCGTCGGTGCGGCGATCGTGGCTATGCGGCTGCCCGCGTTGCTGAAGCCGCAGGCGTTCCGCGACTGGGCGCGGAAGTTCCCGCGCTCGTTCTGGCCCGGCGTCGCCTTCCTGACCATCTCGCTTCTCTGGTGCCTGTACATTGTCAATAACGCCCGCGAAGACAGCATGGCCGTGCCCAAGAACGCCGTCTATGTGTTTCTGGTTGGCGTGTATGCCGGGTTGATTGCGCTCAAGTTCGATTTCCTCGCCGTCCGGGGCCTCGCCATCCTGCTGATGCTGCTGGCGAAGCTGGTCGTGGATGCCGCCAACCTGATTGACACGCCCTGGCGGCTGGTCATGACGGTGCTCGGCTATGTCTGGGCCATCGCCGGCATGTGGTTCACCGTCTCGCCCTACCGGATGCGCGACCTGCTCGAGTGGACCACTGCCACGGATGGACGCCTGCGCGCCCTAGCCGCCCTCGGCTGCGCGTTCGGCCTGTTGCTCATCGGGCTCGGTATTTTCGTGTATTGAGATCGTTGTCTCGCGCAAGAACGCAAAAACAAAACGCGGAACAGGCCGCCGCGAATGACGCGAATGAACGCGAATAAGGACTTCCGCTTCCCATGCGCGTTTGTATCCGGTCGCGGCGCGCAGGTCTAAAATGCTCTCGCTTCCTGAAAATCCCCGCCTCCTGGTGATTCGCGGCGGCGCGATCGGCGATTTCATCCTCACCCTCCCGGCCCTCGGCGCCCTCCGCCAGCGATGGCCCTCCGCCCGGCTTGAAATCCTGGGATATCCGGGCATTGCGGCGCTTGCCGACGGCCGGCATTACGCAGACGCGATCCGCTCCATCGACGCCGCCGCCATGGCCCGCTTCTTCGTGCCGGAGAGCGACCTGGACCCGAGCCTGGCCAGTTACTTTGCCAGCTTCGACCTGGTGCTCTCGTATCTGTACGACCCGGACGATCTTTTCAGCACCAACCTTCGCCGCGCAGGCGTTCGCACCCTCGTGCGCGCCTCGTCGAAACCCGAGCACGAACATGCCGCCACGCACTTCGCCCGGCCCCTCGCCGAGCTGGGACTGACCATCGAACCCCATCCGTGCTTGTTTCCCAATGCCGACGATCGCGCCTTTGCGGAGTCCTTCTTCGCCCGGCTTTCGCCGTCCGGGGTTCAACTCCCCTCCAAAGTTCTTGCCATCCATCCCGGCAGCGGAGGCGAACACAAAATCTGGCCCGTGGACCGATGGGCAGCCGTCATCCGCCACCTTCAACAGCGTGGCGACGCCACTTTGCTGCTCGTGGGTGGCGAAGCCGACACGGACGCCCGCCGCGCCTTGGAATCCCTCAACCTCCCCGTCGCCTGGAACCTGCCGCTGCCGCAGCTTGCTGCCGTCCTGGAGCGATGCACGCTCTTCGCCGGCCACGACAGCGGCATCAGCCACCTGGCCGCCGCGGTGGGCATCCCGACGCTCGCCCTTTTCGGCCCGACCTCGCCCGACATTTGGGCGCCGCGCGGCCCGCGCGTCCGCGTCGTCACCGCAAACAGCGCAATGGCCGCGCTCGGTGTGGAAACCGTGATGGCGGCGCTGCAGGAGATGTTGAACCGACCCTGACAACCGGCCGTCATCCGCATTCCGCGGATAACACCGATTCAACAGGGATGCTGGCGCACCTTGAAACCTGCGTCGGATGGCCTACACGTGATGGACGTGGACGTTGTCCTTGGCGAGCAGGGCCGCGCCGAAGGCGCCAATCATCTGCGGGTCGGGCGGTAACTGTACCGGCTTGCCAAAAGACTCGCCCATCAACCGGACCAGACAGGGGTTGTGGGCCGCCACACCGCCAGTCATAACCAGTTCGCCATCCATCGCGCCCATCTCGGCGATGCGCTTGACCACTGACTGGAACGCGCCCATGACGATGTCCTCCACCTTGTCGCCCGCGCGAATCTTGGAGAGCACCTCCGTCGCCGCGAACACGGTGCAGAAACTGCCGAGCGTCACTTCCTTTTGGGAACGCTCCGCCAATCCATTCAATTCAGCCACCGGCAGGTCGAGACGCAACGCAATCTCCTCCAGGAACGCCCCGGTGCCGGCGGCGCACTTGCGGTTCATCTTGAACCCCATGCGCCGGCCTGCGGCATCGAGCGTGATCAGCTTGCTGTCCTGCGCGCCGATATCAATGACCGTAATCGCCCGGCGGAAATGCCACCAGGCGCCGTGTGCGTGGCAGGTGATTTCCGTCAGCCGTCCATCCGACCATGGCACGTTGTCGCGGCCATAGCCCGTGGAGATGGTGCGGGTGATCTCCTCGCGGCGCAACCCCGCCGCCGTCAATGCCTCGGCGAGGTTCTTCTCCGCCACACCGGCATAATCCACCCCCGACCGGCGCACCGCTTTGCCGACCACGCGGCCCGTCTCATCGATCAGGACCAGCTTGGCCGAGGACGCGCCAATATCTATGCCACAGTAATAGTGCATCGTGACCGACCAGCAACGGTTGTTTCGCCCCGGCGCGACTACTTCTGCGCCAGGCCTTCGATGAACGCCTGGATGTTGGTCCGCGCCTGCTCCTCGGAATAGAGGCGGAGGTCGCTGAGGTCGCCGTTGATGACGAGGTGCGGGATGCCGAGCTTGGTATCGAGCCGTTGCGGCATCTCGTAACGGTTGTTCGAGTTGTTCGGGCAGGTCTTGGCATCGTGATAGATGATGCCGTTGATCCGGTACTTCCGGACCATCTTCTCGATATAGGCCTCCTTCTCGTCCTCGTTGCGGCAGATGAAGATGTTGCAGTACGCGCGGGCCATGCTGCGGAACGGATCCTCCGGATCGAGATGGTCAAAAATCCAGCTGTTGCAATAGGTCGAGGCGACGACGCAGGCCTTCATCTCGGCGAACTGGGTCGAGAGGTCGCGCAGCTTGCCCCAAACCGGCATGCCTTCCCAGTAAATGCGGAACTGCTCGCCGGGAATCGCCGCTACCTTGTCCGCCGCGCGCTGCTGCAACTCGGCCAGCAACGCCTCGTAATAATCAAGCGCCACCTGGGTGCCGCGCAACACCACCGCCGGCCCCATCTGGATCGTGCCGTCAAAGAACGTCATCGGCGACGGCACGCTGGCGCAGGCTTCCAGCACGCCTTTCCACAAATCCGTGCACTTCCGCGACAGCGCGATCACCTCGCGCAGCTTGGCGGGATCGAGCTTCTGGCCGGCGATCTGCTCGAGCATGGGCACCAGCGCCTTGATCTGCTGGGCCACGTCCTCGATGACCGGCTCGTCCAGTGCGCCGAGCGACCGCGGCGAATGAATGCCGATGCACGGCACGTTCCACTCGCGGGCGTAAAACTGAAACCAGTCCTTCACGTCACGGCACTGGTTGGTGTTGAACAGCAGCACATCCGGCTTCGGCATCCCGGAGAGGCCCATCTTCTGCAGCGGCGACTGCCCCTTCAGGTAGGATCCGATGTCGCTGGTTAGGTACGAGCAGATGTCGGGCGAATAGCCGATCGCGTTCGCCGCCGGGATGAGGTCG
>CAZAAF010000266.1:0-6756 GCA_964482575.1 uncultured Verrucomicrobiota bacterium
AACGCGTGGCGCGCGGCCAGCGTGTAACCGCGCGAGACCGAATCCCCGATGAGCAGTACGCGTGGCAGTGCCGGGTTGTCCTTGACGTAATCCCATGCCTGCTCTGCGCCCCGGACGCGCCCGGCCTTGTAGAGCGGCAGGTAAAATGAGCCGAGGTTTTGTTCAAGGGTGACTTCCCACGCCTGTTGTTCCGGTGGCAGCGTGGCCTTCCATGCCTGGAACTTCTCGTCAATCGCCTTGTCTGCTGCGGCTTTTTTGGCGGCAGCCTCCTTCGCGTTGGTGGGTTCGCCGGCGGGTTGGGCGCCCGGCGCCGCCGCCGCCGCCGCCAGGAACGCAGTCAATGCAACGAACAGGATCAGGCGCATGGGAGGATGTGAAATGTTGAGGGAGCTGGAGTCATGGAGTTCCGGAGTATTGGAGGGGGAATGCCCGTGGCTCCAATACTCCAGTCCTCCAATGATCGGGATTACTTCTTCAACTTGATGACCGAGAGGGTCGCGGGCTGCTGCCACTTCGCGTTCTTGAAGCCGGGGAAAGGCCAGTCCATGTTGCTGACGATGATCTCGTTGCCGCGCACGAGCGCCTCGCACGGCTGGTCGAGCTGCCCGGTGAGCTTGTCGGTCACATCCTCGTTGATGGCGAGCGTCTCCACACTGCCGTTCTTGCAGTCCACGACCTGGACGGCGTTGACCGCGGAGTCGGCGACATAGAGCTTGTTGGTGCGCTTGTCGAGGTGCATCCCGTCGCAGTTGACCAACTTGCCGGGCGCCTTGGCGAACTCCTCGTTCGACTTCACATCGCCCTTCTTGTCGAACGTGATCTTGTGAATGATGCCCTCGCCGAAGAGGCCGACGTACAGGTTGCCCTGGTTGTCGATCTCGATGCCGTCGGCGCCGAACCTCCACTGGTTCTTGAGGCTCTTGAAGGTGGCGATGATGTGCGGATCGTTCTGGAGCGGCGTCTTGAGCGTGACGTTGTGCTCGTCGAGCTTGAAACGCAGCACGGCGCTGGTGAGCGGATGCGAATCCGGATCAAGCGCCGACTCGGTGATGAAACAATAGCCGCCGCGGATGGCGATGCCGTTGGCGACATTGAAGCCGTTGGCCACCACCACCATCTTCTCCACCTTGCCGTGCTTCACCACCAGCCGCCACAGGCGCGACTTCTGGTTCTTGTCCTTCATGAACTGCATGTCGGCCAGGTAGAGGTCGCCGTTCGGAGCGGGCGCGATGCCCATCGGCCGGATGCGGTCCAGACCCTGCGGCAGTCCCGGGTAGGGTGTCGGGAACTCGTAGAACTTGTCGGCCTTGGCCTTGCCCACGCTGCCGGTGACGCGCACGAGCAGGGGCGGCTTGCTCTCGTCGTTGAAATTCGGCGCGGACACGAGGATACTGCCGTCCCGGAGCAGCGCCATGCCATCGGGGGTGTTGACGTAATCGGGCAGCGCCACCAGCAGCTCGGCCTTCAGGCCGGCGGGTTTGCAGGCCGTGCACTCGGCGGCAGGGACGGCAGTGGTGGAAACGGCCGCCAGGGCAGCTCCCAGGACGGCATGTTGAAACAACACGATTCTCTTCATTTGGTTTTCGATCTCCTTCAGTTGACACACGCGCCACCTCGTGGCGCGCGGGCGTTATTGTAAAATGGCCTGCGCGATTTCGCCGCGCAGTTGAGCCTCGCCCGGCTCCTTCTCAAAGACACCGTAGAACATCGAGCAGCAATCCAGCCACAGCGTCAAGCGGTGAAAATCCTCGCTGGAAAGCTTCACGCCATGATGCCCTTTTTCGATCATCTCCACCAGCTTCGACGCGTGCGCCCCGAACTTGCCGGGCAGCGTACGGTAGCCGTCGCCATAGGCGGTGAAACCGAATTTCACGAGGCTGTTGTAGGAGGCGTAGAACTTGTTCGCGATAGGCTCCTGGGTGAGGACCGGGGCCTTCCGGGCCTTGTTCTGCTCGTGGCAGCTCACGCAGTTGCGGTCGAGCACCGGCTGGACGAGCCGCGGATAGCTGAACGGATTGGAGCCGTCCACGTCGGGCGCCGGCTTCGACGGCTCGCGCCGCAATGCCAGGGGGACCTTCGAAAGCGGCGCGGTCGCCTGCGCCTTGTGTTCATGACAGCCCATGCAGACGAGCTTTTCGCCGTTGCGCGCATGCGTCGCCGAGCGCATGGAGTTGATGGCCATGCCGCGGTCGTCGAGCGCCTGGAAGAACAGTTCGCGATAGGCCGGCACGGTGAAATGCGCGCTGCCATCCTCCTCGACCGGCACGGTGCCGAGCACCCAGCGGCACGGCACCATGCTGTCGCCGGCCTCGGCGATGCGCTTGCCGGTCTCATGGGGGCGCAGGCCGCCGCTCGGCACGGCGCACGGCAGCAGCTGGAAAATGCGTAGCGCCTTGATCTTCGTGCCCGCCGGCCAGCTCTTCATGGTGTCATAGCAGTTGATGACTGCCATGGTGGCTTCGCCCTTGTCGCCCGCGGCGATGGCCTTGTGTTCCCTGACCTCGGCGAGCTTCGTGGCGGGCGCGGCCGGCTGCCGCTCGGGGCGCAACGGAATCGGGCTCATGCAACCGATGTCGGGATCGCGATAGACCAGCTCCCGGTTGCCGAATGCATCCACCAGGTAGATGCCGTAGTTCTCATGCCGCTTGATGGGCGCGCCGGTCATCGCGGCGTCATAGACGCACAGGTGGTACTTTTCGCTCAATGGCCACGGCGTGCTGTACGCCTGCCGGCCGCCCTGGCTTTCCGGGAAACCCACTTCTGGCGTCAACCGGCGCACCGGGCCCATGCCGTCGTCGTCCGCGACCTGGGGATTGATGATGACGAGGGAGCCATACGCCTGGCCGTGGTGCGGCGCGGCGACGGCGACGTACTTGGGCGAGTTGGGAATCGGCCGGACGCCCACTTCCATGTCGGGCCGCGCCTGGCGCGGGGCGTAGTTGCCGTGGAGCGGCCGCGGATCGCGGCCGTCCAGCGTGGTGATCCACGGCATGTGCGCGACGCAGCCATGGCGATCCACATAATCCCACCGGGTCCAGACGATGCGGCCGTCGTGCGCGACGCAGGGGTTCCACTCGTTGCTGTCGTGGAAACTGAGGCAATTGATGCCGCTGCCGTCGGCGTTCATGTCGTACAGGTTGTACAGCGGGCAGGCCCGGCCGCAGCGCAGGTAGCCGCCGCGTCGCTCGCTGATGAATGCCACGCGGCCGTTGGGCAGCCAGCACGGGTCGAAGTCGTTCCATGTGCCGTCCGTGAGCTGCTGGAGGCCGGTGCCGTCGAGGTTGACCTTGAACAGATGATAGCAGCGCTGCGCATCCCAGTGGCCGCGTGCCGGGTCCTCGTGGAACACCTGTTCGCGGCTGCCATGGCATTCGACGTAGGCGAACACGATCTGTGTCGCATCCGGCGACAGCGAGGGCGTGACGAATGAGCCGCCTTCGGACTCGTCGCCGCTGAGCCGGGTCTGGCCGTCGTAGGAGAGCCGCGGCGGATGCACCGCGCCGCCAAAGAGTGGCTGCCCCTTGAGCCGGCCGGTCTCGCAAACCGCGTCGGCCAGCACGTCGTGCACGCGCGGGGCCGGATCGAAGGCGCCGTCCAGCACATACAGGCCTCCGCCAGGATTCTGGCAGAGGCCGTAGAATTGGTCGCACATGTGCTGGTAGATGGCGCGATGGCGTTTGATGAACACGAGCTTGTCGAAGTTCAGCAGGGGATTGCTGAAGGCAATCTGGCGGCGCAGCGCGCAGAGCTGGTCGAACAACGCGCGGCGCGCGACGGTGTCCGTCACGGGCGTGTCGGCCACGGCTTTCTGCAATTGCGCCAGCGGTGCGTCGAACGTGGCCAGCCGGGCCGTGGCATTGCCCGTCTTCAGGTCCGTCAGCAACGCCGCCGTGCGGCGCGCCACAATGTCGGCGGGGTCGCGGTCGCTCTCCAGCACCAGCGCGGCGCGGTCGAACACTTCCTTGGCGATTTCGTCCGCGGTCGAACGCTCCGACGGAATGTAGGTGGAACCGTTCCAGATGCGTTCGCCGGTGGTCTTGCTCAACACGACGCGTTGCTTGATGTCGTACTGCAGCGCGGCAAATTGGCTGTCGAGTTCCGCCGCCTGGAGGGCGCGCGCCCGGAGCTGGGCCCACCGCGGGTCACTGTCGCCGGCCTTCGCCGTGGCCAGCGCCTCCAGCTCCTTTTGCAGCGCCGCCGCGACGGAGGCGCTGTCCAGTGTCTTCAGGATCGTGGCGCATTCACGGCAGCGACAGACGCGCGCATAGAGATCGAGCCATCGGACGTCGCCGGGCGCGGCCTTGGCCGACACGAGTTCCGCCACTTCCGCGCGGAAGCCGGCGTCCGCCGGGGCGATCTGGCCCAGCGCGTGGTTGAGGATGTCCTGCTCGACGGCCGTGCTGTCACGACGGGCGAACCACGCCAGCAGGCCTTCCGTGCCGCCGTCGTCCTGCAGCCACGCGGCCTGCACCGGATAATCCCGCGCCACGCCGGCCCAGAACGCCGGCAACGGTTCGGTGCGGCCGGACAGTACCTGGAAACGGACGGTGCCCGTCGCGCGGTCCTTGTCCTCGCCGACAAACGCCTCGAACCGCTCGTACTTTCCGTCGAGCGCGAACCGGAGTTCGCTGTCAGCGTGGACCCAGAAACCGAATTTGAACGTCCGGTCGGCCACGCGCAGGGGATGGTTCTGCCAGTTTTTGTCGATCATCGGCTGGCTCCAGCCGACAACCGCCGAGAGCGGTTTGAGGCTCGTCAACCGGGTGCGCGTGCCGTCCTTGGCGACCAGCTCCGGTTCGCCCCAGATGTTGCAATTGGCCTGGCCTTGTTCGCGTCTCGCGACCAGCCGCAACACTTTCAAGCCGGTGACGTCCACCGAGACGCGTTGCGCCGGGCCGTCGCCGCGAATCGTGCCGCTGTCATAGGGATGAAAAGCCGCGGCGACCGGCTCCTGTTGCTGGCCGGCGGGCGATTGCAGGAATTTCGCGCGCGTTGCCGTCATGGTCTGCTGCCACGAGGCCTGGCGGGTGTAGGCAAGGGCCTGGTCCCGGCGGAGGGCTTCGGCGTCGGTGGGGGTGTTGTTGGCGGCGGCGAGGCTGGCAACGGCCAGCCACCATCCCGCGCCGGCCAGGCGGTGATTCCATATACGCTTCATCATAACAACCTCCAGACGGTTCTACGCGGCGGCCGCCTTCGCGTCGCGGCCTTCCCGCCGCAGCGCGCGCAGCATCGCCTGATAGTTCTCCGGTTTCACGCCGCTGTGTATCGAGTTGCTCGAGGACAGGATGATGCCGTCCCGTCCGCAATCGCGCAACAACTCTCGCACGGCGGTTTCCACCTCGGCGACCGTGCCGGTTTGGAGCACGCCGGCGCAATCCACGTTGCCCTTCAGGCAGATGCGGTCGCCGTATTGCTTCTTCATCGTCGGCATGTGCAGGCCGCCCGACGGGTCGATCGGGTCCAGGCAACTGATGCCGCTCTCAATCCAGAAATCCAGCACCGGTCGGATGTCGCCGTCGCAATGCTTGATGACGTGGCAGCCGAGGCTGCGGTACCCGCGGATTACCTTGCGAAACGCGGGCGCGATGACCTTGAAATACGTCGCCGGGGACATCAGCAGGCCCGCGCCGTTGGCCACGTCGTCCGTGGTGGCGATCACCTCGATGCCGAACCGCTCCACCCCGAGGCGGGCGAGGGCGAGATTGTAATCCACCGCCCGGTCCAGCAGCGCCGCGAAGGACTCCGGCTCCAGCAGCATCTGCATCATGGCCTCCTCGTAACCGAGCAGGTCGCGCACGTCGGAGAAACCGTCGCGGAGATTCCAGATGATCGCGCGCCGGCCGTCCACCAGTTTCAGGGCGCGCTCCAGCGTGGCGAACCGGTGCGGCGCCGTCGCGTCGGGGAACCGGTAATCGCCGTGGTGCGTGATGTCCTTGATGGGGCTCTCCAGCACGTGCGGCATGGCGTCGCTGGTGAGCATCCGCTTGACGCCCCACTCGTCCACGAAGGTGGTGTCGTCGAGGAACTGCTTGCGGTAATCGGCGCGGACATTGATGGCGTCGAGGTCGAGCGCGATCGCCGCCGCCACGGGTTCCCGGGTGCCGACCAGCGGCTGCGTCACCGCCCCGTCAATGAACCACTCGAACGTCGGCACGCAATCGGGTGTCTGCCGTTGCAGGGCGGTGAGGATGCGTGGTTTTCCGGTCATGGCTTGTCGGTGGCCGGAGCGAGGCGGCTCGGTTCCGGGCAGCCTGCACCTTAATGAAGAGGGGCGATTTCCACAATGGTCAAGTCTTGGAAAAACATGTAGGATTGTTGGGTCATGGATGAGTTCCTCTCGCACGTGGAAATCCAGATGCTGGAGTCGCGCATCTCGAACCTCACCCCGTCCTACTGGCACAAGGAGGGCGACAACCGGCCTTATGCGCGCCTTTACTATGTGAAATCCGGCACGGGGTTCATTCGCCCGTACGGCCGGGAATACCCGCTGCGGCCGGGCCGGCTCTACCTCGTGCCGCCGCGCGGCGACTTCGCCTATGGCTGCACCACCAACCTGCAAATTTGGAGGATGCACTTCGCCGCCACGCTGTTCGGCTTCGGCATGTTCTCGGTCATGGGCCTGTCGCCGTTCAAGGGTTCGTTCAGCAAGTTCATCGTTCTCTACGCCGCGATCGAACAAGGTCAATGGTGGCTCGCCGGCGCCGTCACGCTGCTGCCGGCCGCTTACGGCGCGGGAAATGTGAGCGCGGATGTGCA
>CAZAAF010000267.1:0-6727 GCA_964482575.1 uncultured Verrucomicrobiota bacterium
CCGCGCCGCGGGGCATGGCCAGCGGAATGCCGCCGGCAGAACCTGCAATAATTCGCATGAGACCATTGTAATCCAGCCGCGCGCCGATACAATGCCGCAACTTGTGTCCGGCATCTGCGTCATTTTCAATCCGACGGCCTGCGGCGAGCGTGCACGGAGGCGATTGCACCGTTTGCGCGAGCTGGCCGGGGACGCCTCGTTCCTGCCAACACTGGAGGCGGGGCATGCCACGGAGCTGGCGGAACAGGC
Organism: uncultured Verrucomicrobiota bacterium; assembly: GCA_964482575.1. Taxonomy (GTDB): domain Bacteria; phylum Verrucomicrobiota; class Verrucomicrobiia; order CAIQCK01; family CAIQCK01; genus CAIQCK01. The sequence continues at coordinate 250 of CAZAAF010000267.1, forward strand.
GGCGGCGGACGGATTCCGCACCGTGGTGGCGGCCGGCGGCGATGGCACCATCAACGAGGTGATCAACGGCCTGATGCGCGTGCCGGCGTCGGCGCGCCCGCGATTGGGCGTGGCGCCCATGGGCACCGCGAACGTCTATGCGCGTGCCTTGGAAATTCCGCTGTCGATGGACGCGGCCTGGCGGACCATCGCGATCGGTCGCGACCGGTTGCTGGACGTGGGTGTGGCGCGCGGGGCGGACGGCGGACGGCGATATTTTGCGGTGGTGGCCGGCGCAGGCTTTGACGCGATGGCCATTGCGGCGCTCGACATGCGCCTGAAGAAACGGATCAACTGGCTGGCCTACGTTCTCAGCGGATTTCGCACCGTGGCGCGCGGATTGCCGCGACTGACGGTCACAGGCGACGGCCGGCGTTGCGAGGGTTGCTTTGTATTCATTGGCAACGGCCGGTGTTACGGTGGTTCCTATCGTATGTTTCCCAAGGCGCAACTGGATGACGGCCTGCTGGATGTGTGCGTTTTTGAGGGAGGGCGCGTGTTGGATGTGCTGCGCTATCTGCCCCGGGTGCTGACCGCGTCGCATCCCCGGCTGGCGGATGTCCACTACTTCAGGGCCCGGCAGGTGCGCGTGGAATCCCTTCAGCCCGCGCCCACGGAAGTGGACGGCGAATTCTGGAAAGACTGCCCGGCGGAGTTTTCAGTCGAGGCGGGCGCGTTGCGGGTGCTGATGCCGTGACAGGAAACTCGTAATTCGTAATTCGGGACTCGTGATGGGTGATTGGCCACTCGATAGCCGCTCGCCGGATTATGGGTTGCGAATCACGAGTTACGAATTACGGATTACGAATTCCTCCATCCTCACTGTCCCGGCAAGGCACGGACCACACCCGGCTGCCCACCGGCCTGCATGGCCTGATAGACCCTCTCCATCGGGATCGACACGACCACCTCGACGCTGCCGTCGGAGAGATACTTCGGCTCGCTGACCTCCGCGCCCTGGAGAATGCCGAACACGCGCGCGCGCACCTGGTCGTTTTGCGTCACGAAGTCCTTCACCGTGGTCTGCGAGTCAATCTGCACGCCCTGAACCTTTTCCAGCAGCCGGCGGCGCGCATCCACCTCCGCCGAACGCTCGGCGCCGAGCCGGGCGGCGGGCCCGGTCTCGCCGGGGGTGGGGACACCTGCCCCCTTCGCCGAGACCACCCCGGCTGCCCACGGGGGCAGGCCGGGCGGCGCTTGCTGCACCGGCGTCGCATCCGAGCTGCTCGCCGGCACCGCGCCACGGATCGTGTCGCCGCGCGGCACGCCCGCACCGGTCTCGCGCAACACGCGCTCCGGGCTGAAGTCCATGATGTGTTCAAACTGATACGTGCGGATCGGGTGATCCAGGTGATGCGCGCCGGGATGCACCACCCAGTCCTGCACCTGCGTCAGCCACTTGGTGACATCCTGGATGCTGACTTCGAGGTCCAGCTCGCAGGTCTGGTCCGGGAGGAAACGCGTCGGGCCCACCTGGCGGGCGCCGGCGATGCGCGCCTGGAATTGGGCGTTGATGACGTCGGCCTGCGTGACGAAGTCGCGCACGGTGGTGTTGGCGTCAATGTGCACGCCACGGATGCGCTCGGCGAGTTTGCGCAAGGCATCGGCGCGGGCCGCGCGCTCGGCGAGCAACCGGCCCTGGGCGGTGACGTTCTCCCAGCCCGGCGGCACCTGCCGCGGGACATACGCGATGCTGCTGCCATACGTCGGCGCCGGTGCCGGTGCGGCGGGCGCGCCTGCGGGTGCCATGCCGGCGGCGGCGGCACGCGACGTGCCCTGGCCCGCGGCCTTGACGACGGTCTCCGTATTGATCGTCGTCATGTTCTCGGTGACATACGTGCGGCCGCTGGGATAGGTCCGTTGAATCTGCTCGATGGCCGCGCGCACCTGTTGCAGCGTCACCTGCATTTCCAGCCGGAACATTTCGCCGTCCCACGTCTCGCTGCCGGGAACGATGGACGCTCCGCGCAGCCACTCCGACATGGCCGTGTTGATCTGGTCGCTTTGGGTGACGAAATCGCGCACCGTGCTGGCGCCGTCGATCTTCAGCCCCTTGATGGTCTCCAGCAGGTTGCGCTGGGCATCGCGGATGGCAGCGTTCTTGGCGAGCAGTTTTTCCTGGCCCGGGTGGAACTGGGACCACGCCGGTGACACCAGGGCGCACATCAGCGCCGCCATCGACCAAGCAAACCAACGGTAGTGTGTTCTCATAGTCTTCCTTCTGACTTACGGTTTACTGTTCCTGGGTTCCTTGTAAAGCTCCAACCATTCCTTCTCTGAAATCTGCCTCTTCTGCATTTCCGTTTTTTGCGGCTTCACCAACGGTGGCGGTGGCGGCGGCACAATCGCCGGGGCGGCCGGCGGATGCTCCACCGCAAGTGTCACGTCCACCTCCACATGACCGTCCGGATAATACCGCGTCTGCGTGATTTGCGCACCTTGAATATAGCCGGAGGCCGCCAGATAACGCCCGCCGTCCGTGACGACCTGCGACCCCTGGCCCAGTGCCAGCGCCAGGTTGCGGTACGCCGTCAGGATGGCTGCGCGTTCGGCCATCAGGCGCTGTTGCGCCCGTGAAACGGCTGTGGGCGATGGCAGACCGACGCCAGTCGCGCGAATCACCCCATGGCCGGGCGAGGGGGTGTTCGGTTGAAACCCGAAGACCGGCGCGTCCGCCCAGCCGGTGGCCACACTAAGAAAGAACAATGCGGCAACCCCTGCCGCGAACCCCTGCCACTGACGGTTGTATTCCTGAAGAGCCAATGGGACCTCGTCAACTCACCGGTTTGGACGCGCGGCCCACCGGGATATTCAATCGTTTTTGGACTAAAAGGCCTTCGGCACCGCCGCGATCAGCTTCTGCGTGTAGGCGTGCTGGGGCCGGCTGTAAATCTCCTCCGCCTGCGCCGCCTCCACGATCCTGCCCTGCGTCATCACCAGCACCCGGTCGCTGATATGTTCCACCACCGCCAGGTCATGGGCAATAAAAAGATACGTTAGCGCGTACTGCTCCTGCAGGTCCTGCATCAGGTTGATGATCGAGGCCTGCACGGAGACGTCCAGCGCACTCACCGGTTCGTCGCAGACAATGAACTTCGGCTCCACCGCCAGCGCGCGGGCGATGCCGATCCGCTGCCGCTGGCCGCCGCTGAACTCGTGCGGGTAGCGGTTCATGTGTTCCGCCTTCAGCCCGACGCGGCGCAGCAGCTCCGCGATGCGGTCGCGCCGCGCGTTGCGGTCCATCTCGGGAAAGTGAATCTTCAGCGCCTCGCCGACGATGGAGGCGATGGTCATGCGCGGGTTGAGCGAGCCGAACGGGTCCTGGAAGACCATCTGCATCTGCTTGCGCAGCGGACGCAGTTCGCGGTCCGAGGCCTGGGTGATGTCCTGGCCGTCGAAGCGGATGTTGCCCGCCGTCGGCTCCAGCAGCCGCAGGACGGCGCGGCCGACAGTGGTCTTGCCGCTGCCGCTCTCGCCCACCAGCCCGACGGTTTCGCCGGCCTCGATGGTGAAGCTCACATCGTCCACGGCCTTCACCTCGCCAACCTTGTGGCGGATGACGCCGCCCATGATCGGGAAATAGACCTTGAGGTTGTTGACTTCGAGCAGGGCCATGACGGTTAACGTTTCAGAGCCGCTTCGATCTCGGCGTGGTTGATGGTTTTCAGCCGGTGCTTGTGTGCGCCCAGCCGCGGGATGCATTCCAGCAGCGCCTGGGTATAAGGATGCTGCGGCTCGCGCAATACGCGTTGCGTCGGCCCGTATTCCACGATCCGGCCGCGGTACATCACGGCCACGTTGTCGGCAATATCGGCGACCAGGCTGAAATTGTGCGTGATCAGCATGATCGCCATGCCGAGCTTCTGCTTCAGTTCCCTCAGCAGCGCCATGATCTGCGCCTGGATGGTCACGTCCAGCGCCGTCGTCGGTTCGTCGGCCACCAGCAGCGACGGGTTGCAGGCCAGCGCCATCGCAATCATCACCCGCTGCTGCATGCCGCCGCTGAGCTGGTGCGGATAGTCGTTCATCCGCTGCCGCGGGTCGCGGATGCCCACCAGCGTCAGCAACCGTTCCACCTCCGCGTCCACGTCCTTCACGTCATGCCGGTGCAACTCGAGGGCCTCGGCCACCTGCGAGCGGATGGTGAAGACCGGGTTCAGCGACGTGCTCGGTTCCTGGAAAATGTAGCCGATTTGCGCGCCGCGCACCTTGCGAAGTTCCTCGCCGGCCATCTTCAGTGTGTCGCGGCCCTTGAACAGGATTTCGCCGCCCCCATACCGCGCCGGGGGCGACGGCACGAGCCGCGTCAACGCCATGGCCGTCACGCTCTTGCCGCTGCCGCTCTCGCCCACGACCGCCAGCGTTTCGCCGGCCTGCATCGAAAACGAAACGTTGTCCACCGCGCGCACCTCGCCCTCGTCGGTGAAGAAGCTGATCCGCAGGTTGCGGACGTTGAGCAAGGGTGTCTCGGATGTCGGACTCACGCTTTTCCTCCCTCCGCCGTTTTCAGTTTCGGGTCGAGCGCGTCGCGCAGGGCGTCGCCGACGATGTTGAGGGCGAGCACCAGGAAGAACATCGCGGCGGTGGCGCCGCCGAGTTCCCACCAGACGCCCAGCCAGAGCCGCTGCTTGGCGTCGTTGATCATCACGCCCCAGCTCGGTTCGCCGGTGATGCCGACGCCCAGGTAGCTCAGGATCACCTCGGTGAGGATGAATCGCGGGAAGGTGAGCGTGAACGTGATGATGACGATGTGCAGCACGTTCGGGGCGATGTGCCGGAACATGGCGGTCAGGTGGCCGGCGCCGAGCGCGCGCGCGGCGGTGACGTACGCGCGCTGCTTGTGCTTGAGGTATTCGCCGCGGATGAGCCGGCAGAGGCTGACCCATGCCACCAGGCCCATGCCGATGACGATGCCTTTCATGCCGCGGCCGACCACATAGCTGATGGAGATGATCGAGAGAATGCTCGGCACCGAATCCACCACCGAGTAGAGCCAGACGATGGCCGTGTCCACCCAGCGGCCGAAGTAGCCGGCGAAGGCGCCCATCAGGAAACCGAGCGGGATCAGGATGGCGCTGGTGAGGATGGCGATCTCGAACGCGATGCGGACGCCCTGGATGAGCTGGGCCAGGTTGTCCCGTCCGGCAAAGTCGGTGCCGAGCCAGTGCGCGGCAGAGGGCGTGGCGTTGCGGGCGGCGAAATCGGCGACCTTGTAGGACGGCACGACATCGCGAACCCGGGCAAGCCAGTACACCGATTCGGCGTAGAGGAAAATGCCGAGATAGACCGCCACGATGGCGAGACAGACGACCGCCAGCCGGTTGCGGCGGAACTGCCGCCACGCGTTGCTCCAGAGCGTCTGGGGCTTCGCGGCGAGCGCGGCGGCATTGGTGGTGGCGTCGGTCATTGCAGTCGGATGCGCGGGTCGGCCCACGTGTAGCAGAGGTCGGTGATCAGGTTGGCGATGACGAACATGACCGAGCCGATGAACACCATCGCGAACAGGACCGGCTCGTCGCCGGTATAGATGGCATCCACCGTCATGCGGCCCAAACCGGGAATGCCGAAGAAGCTCTCCAGCATCAGCGAGCCGGTGTACAGGAACGGGATGGCGATGACCACGTTGGTCAGGATCGGGATGAGCGCGTTCTTCAGGACGTGCTTGAAGAGCACCTGCCGCTGCGACGCGCCCTTGGCGAACGCGGGCCGGACATAGTCCTGATACATCTCGTCCAGCATGATGGTGCGGTAGAATCGCAGGCTGCCGCCGATGCTGGCGATGACCCCGATGGCCACGGGAAGGATGACATACGGGAGACCTTCAAAACCCCACACGGGAAACCACTCCAGCTTGAAGGCGAAGAAAAACTGGCCGAGCATGATATAGACCAGCCCGCTGACGCTCATGCCGATGATGGAAATGACCACGAACGTCCGGTCGATCCAGGTGTCGCGGTAGTAGGCGCACAGCAGGGCCAGCGCGATGGCGACGGTAAATTCAATGACGAAGATGGGCGTGGTGATGCAGAGCGACGGCCCGACGCCGTCCGCCATCATCTGCGAAATGAGCTGGTTGCTCTGGAGCGACCGGCCGAAGTCGAGGTGCGCGTACTGCGTGATGAGCTGCCAGAACTGCGCGTCGAACACCGCCTGCGGGCGGCCCGTCCGGGAGGCTTCCTGCCAGTTGAAAAACTTCGGCTTGTCATAGCCGAACGTCTTCCGGATCTGCTCGATCTTCGCCGGCGTCGCGTTCTTGCCCGCCAGCCGCACCGCCGGGTCGCCGCCGATGACGCGGTAAATCACGAACACCAGCAACAGCACGCCCAGCGTGATCGGGATCACGGAGAACAACCGGCGTAGGATGTAGGCGGTCATGGTGGGGGTGCGTGACTCGTGGCGGGTGATTTGTGATTCGTCGGTTGTCTCAGCTATTCGGGCA
>CAZAAF010000268.1:0-6724 GCA_964482575.1 uncultured Verrucomicrobiota bacterium
CCAGAAGCGGTCCTTGTCGGGGAAGTTCGGCGCTCCTTCGTAGATCATCACAGTGGCGGCGTTGGCCAGCGGCCCATACACGACATAACTGTGCCCGGTGACCCATCCGATGTCCGCCGTGCACCAGTAGATGTCGTCGTCCTTGATGTCGAAGTAATGCCGGTGCGTCAGGGTGACGCCCAGCAGATAGCCTGCGGTTGTGTGAAAGACGCCCTTGGGTTTCCCGGTGGATCCGCTGGTGTAAAGAATGAAGAGGGGATCCTCGGAATCCATTTCCTCGGCCGGGCAGTCGGCGGACATGGAGGCGGTCAGCTCATGCCACCAGATGTCGCGGCCCGGCGTCATGGCGATCTCCCGCCCGGTTCGCTTGAGCACGATGACATTCCGGACCGTTGCACACAAGGGCGCCGCCTCGGAGGAGGGTTTTAGGTGGAGCGCATCATCCACGTTCTTCTTCAGGGGAACGGCGTCGCCCCGCCGGTAGCCGCCGTCGGCGGTGATGATGACCGCCGCTCCGCAGTCCGTCGCCCGTTCCGCGATGGCCTGGGCGCTGAAACCTCCAAAGACAACCGAGTGGATGACCCCGAGCCGGGCGCAGGCCAGCATGGACACAATGGCTTCCGGAACCATGGGCAGGTAGAGAATGGCGCGGTCGCCCTTGCGCAGCCCGAGCGACTTGAGACCGTTGGCGAACCGGCAGACCTCGGCATGGAGTTGCCGATAGGTGAGCCGGCGGATTTCAGGTTGAAGGTCGGGACCGACCGGCTCGCTTTCCCAGAGGATGGCGGTTTTGTCCGCCGCAGACGTGGCCAGATGCCGGTCCAGGCAGTTTTCCGATGCGTTCAGCTTGCCGCCCACGAACCATCGGGCGTCCGGCGTATTCCACTCCAGCACCTTGTCCCATGTCCGTTTCCAGTGCAGCGTCGTGGACGCCGCCCTGCCGAAAAAGGCCTCGGGATCCGCGATGGACCGCGCATAGGCCTCGCGGTAATCCGCCATCGATTTCACACCGGCGTTTTCAGCAAAGGACTTGGACGGCACATAGACCGGGGATTCGGCCAGATGGGTGTCCGTCTGGTCGGATGGGTCGGAGATGAGCATTTCGAGTCCGGAGGACTGGATCACCTTCCGGACGAACGGGTTGGCGCCCACGAGCCTGAACTTTCCCTTGGCCACCTTCCTGGCGGATTTGACCACCGTCCGGAGAAACAGCGACGAGATGTAGTCCACCTGGGCAATGTCGAAAACGATGGAGACGGACTGCGGAGGGTTCTCCTTGAGGATGAGATTGATTTCGCTTTCGATGTCCGGGTCATTCTTGACGCAGATGTCGCTGTTGAAGCGCCCGCGGAAGAAAAAAGTCATGACTCGGGATGAGCCGTCGAAGTTGAAACTCACGTTATCCATGGGAACGCCTCCTTGTTCGCGAGCTGAAAAAACAACCGCCGTTTGTGACTTGACCGCGGAAAATAGTGGCAAAGGGCCGGGGTGTCAAAGGTTTAAGCGGCCGCGTTTCGGCCGTTGCAGGGACGCGTTCGGAAAGGACCCGCCGCGCGGATTCCGCGGGAGTCCTGCGAGGGCGGACTGGCGGTTACGCCTCGAAGATCAGACGGTTGAGGCCGGAGGTTTCCATCATTTTCCGGATGAACGGGTTGGCCCCGGCGAGTTTAAACTTCCCATTCGCCGCGCGCTTGGCCGCGGTGATGACCGCACGGAGAAACAGCGACGAGACGTAGTCCACGTGCTTGATGTCGAAGACGATCGTGACGGCTTCCGGCGGGTTGTCCCGGAGGGCGAGATCGATGGCGTTCTCGATCTCCTGATCGTTGGCTGCGCAAACGTCGCCGTTGAGCCGCCCGCGGAAGACGAAAGTGAGGGTCTTGGATGCGTCGTCGAAACTGCAGTTTGCGTTTTCCACGTGGAGTGCCTCGTCGTTGCCAAAGTTGAAACCAACCCGCCATCTGCGGCCCGACCGCAATAGATAGTCTCAAACCCGCAGGGGTGTCAAAGGTTTATGCAGGTGTTTGGCTGGCGCGATTTTGAAAACGCAGGCCGGCGATCCTCGTGTCGGACAGGGCCGCCGCGAGAAGCGGGAGGCCGTCTCGTTGGCGACCGCGCGCCTGGATTTGTGGGTGGACCCGGGACTACTCCTGGATCTCAATCTCCTTGAATTGCACCTCCATCACACAGCCGGCGTGCATTTGGAGAGCGAAATGGCCCTCGGGCCGGCCGGGGTCGTCCTTGAGTTCGGTGCTCTGGATGCCGTTGACCTGCACCACGACGTGGCCGCCGTGGGCGGCAATGGTCATCGTGTTCCAGTCGTCGGGCTTGAGGTATTTCTTCTCCTCCTCGGCCGCCGGTTTGGCGGGAATCCACTTGCGGCCGTAGCTCTCGTAGATGCCGCCCGTGCCGGTGTTGGGCGGGCCCACCTGGACTTGCAGCCCGTGCGCTTTCTCCGGCGGCTCGATGATCGTGCGGATGTAGAAGCCGCTGTCGCCCGTCAGGCACTTGAACTTGAACCGCACCGTGAAGTCCTTGTGCGGCTTGTCGCTGACCAGCAGCCCGTAGAGTTTCTCCTTGTTCGCCCGGCCGACAAACGCGCCGTCCTCGACCGCCCACTTGCCATCGCCCACGGCATGCCAGCCGTCCATCGTCTTGCCGTCCATCAGCGGTTTCCATGATGTCCCGCCGGCCTCCGCCGCCCGCAGCGATGGGCAGAAAGGGGTGGAAAGTATCAGTCCGGTGATCAGCAGGCGTCGAAGTGTTTGCATAAGGTTTCCTCTCTCACTACTCCTGTCGGATTCTCGCAGATGCGGTGCCGGTGAATCAAGACCAACCGGACATCCCCTGGCGGACGAATTTTTGTGCTTGCGCCGGTGGGCCGGGAGACGAGAATGCCCGTCGTGAGCACGGCCTGTCTCCAACTTTGACGGGCTGTATCCACAAAGCTGGAAGCAGGCCGTCAACCAGCGCCTGTCCAGGATGGAGATAATCCGCCGCGGTGATTTGTTTCAATAACGACCAGAACATGCCCGTCTTCCAACAAGACCCGACAAGGAGCGAACTATGAAACTGACCGGAATGATCCTGATGGCCGTCGTGGCCGGAAGTCTTGCCATGATGGCCGGCGCCGACGATGGCAAGGTGCAACTCAGAATCGACCTGCCGAAACCGCAGTTCACCGGCACCCCGAAGCCCGTCCGGTCGGCGAACCTGGAGCCCTCGCGCAACGGCAAGCCGTACGCGCCGATCGAGGTGCCGGCCGGTTGCGGCAAGCTGTTGTCGAAGGGCTGCAAGGTCACTTCCAGCGATCCCGACCCGGTCGTCGGGACGTTGGCGCTCGTGACGGATGGCGACAAGGAGCATGACGCGGAAACCTACCTCGAATTGCGTCCCGGCAAACAGTGGGTGCAGATTGACCTGGGCGCGGCGCACGAAATCTACGCGGTGTGCATCTGGCACTACCATGGCGAGGCCCGCGTGTACCGCGATGTCATCTGCCAGATTGGCAATGACCCGAACTTCGCGGACGGCGTTGTCACCGTGTTCAACAACGACCATGACAACTCGTCGGGGCTGGGCGTGGGCAAGGAGAAGGAATACGTCGAATCCAACGAGGGCCGTCCTTTTGCCGTCAACGGTGTGAAGGGTCGTTATCTCCGTTTCTACAGCAACGGCAACACATCGAACGAGATGAACCACTACACCGAGATCGAGGTTTACGGCAAACCGTAGGGCGTGCCCCGGCAGACTTTTCCAAGGACGACAAATCATGAAGACAACCCGAAGAGCGTTTCTCAGGGACACCCTCACCGCGCTGGCGGCGCCCATGATCGTGCGTGCGTCCGCGCTGGGCGCGGATGGCGCGACGGCTCCCAGCAACCGCATCAACCTCGCCGTGATCGGCACCGGCAACATGGGGAAACGGCACATGCCCCGCCTGCTTTTCGACCGGAGCGTGCAGGTCCTGGCCCTGTGCGATCTCGACGCCTCGCGGCTTCAAGAGACGCGCGAGATCGTCGAGTCCAACTACGCCCAGTTCCTGCCCAAGGGCACCTACAACGGTTGCGCGACCGTCACCGACTTCCGCGAGGTGCTCCAGCGCAAGGACATTGACGCCGTGATGATCATCACGCCGGACCATTGGCACGTTCCCATCGCCATCGCGGCGGCCAGGGCCGGCAAGGACATCTACTGCGAAAAACCGGTCTCCATGACCGTCCGGCAGGGCCGCAAGCTGGTCGGGGCGGTGCGGGCCGCCAACCGTGTTTTCCAGACCGGCTCGCAGTACCGCTCCAAGACGATCATCCGCAAGGCCCTGACGTTCATCCGCGGCGGCGGCCTCGGCAAGGTGAAATGCGCCTTCGCCCACTGGCCCAAGATCAGCGTGCCGACGGTCGGCAGTTCCTACATTCCACTGAATCCGAAGCTCCCGGAGGAGCCTGTGCTGAAGGGATTGGATTGGGACCGGTGGGTGGGCCCTGCGCCCATGCGTCCTTACAACAGCCTCTACCATCGCAATCCCACGCCGCACTCGGTGTTCTGGGCGTGGTGCGCCGATTTCGGGCTCGGCGTCGTCACCTACGAGCACGCCCACTTTGCCGACAACATCCAGTGGGCGCTGGGCATGGAGGAATCCGGACCGGTGGAGATCATCCACCCCTCGACCGGGCGGTTCCCGACGCTCACCTGCCGTTACGCCAACGGGACGCTCCTGCATCAGGTGGAGGACATGCAGGACGTCAAGCGCCTCTACCACGCCGTGCCGGACACCGCGCGGATGGACGGTTTTCTGGGCGGCGTGTTTGTCGGTGAGCGCGGGTGGATTTCGGTCCAGTTCAGCAAGAAGATGGAGGCCGGGCCGGAGAGCCTTTTCGAGGAGATGAAAATCCGGAACCGCGAGACCACCGCCAGCGCCGACAAGCATCACCAGAACTGGTTCGACTGCATCAAGAGCCGGGAGAAACCCAGCGCGCACGAGGAGATCGGCCACCGCGCCGCCTCGCTCGGGCAGATCATCACGGCCTCCTTCAAACTGGGACGCTCGCTGAAGTGGGACCCCGCCGCCGAAATCTTCCCCGGCGACGACGAGGCCAACCGCCTCTTGGAATGTCCCGTCCCCCGCAAGGAGTGGGCGATGTGACCCAGCGTGAGTGAGGACAAAGGAATCACCATCCATGAACCCAACACCTTTTTCACGGCGCGGTTTTCTGACCGCCTCGGGGCTTGCGGCCGCAGCGGCTTTGTCGGGCGGGTTGGCCGCCGCCCAGAACGCGCCGGCGGCCAAACGGCCCCGCATCAAGATCGGGCAGATCGGCACGGGCAATCAGCACGCGAACAAAATCGGGACGCTACGCCAACTGACGGACCTGTTCGAGGTCGTCGGCATCGCGGAGGAGGATCCCGCGCGGCGCGCGAAAGCCCTGAACGTGAATTGTTACAAGGGCCTGACCTGGATGACTCCGGACGAGCTGCTGGCCGTTCCCGGTCTTCAAGCCGTGGCGGTGGAGACCGAGGAGCATGTGCCCATCCCGACCGCGATGCGCTGCATCCGGGCGGGGAAGCACATCCATCTGGACAAGCCGTGCGGCGAATCGCTGCCGCCGTTCAAACAACTGCTCGACGAGGCGAAAGCCAGGAACCTGACGGTCCAGGTGGGCTACATGTACCGGAACAACCCGGCCGTGCAGTTCTGCATCAAGGCGGTCAAGGACGGCCTGATCGGAAACGTGTTCGATCTCGATGCTTCCATGGGACGGTATGACGGCGCCGACTACCGGAAGCTCACCAAGACCTACAAGGGCGGCATCCAGTACATTCTCGCCTGTCATCTGGTTGACCTCGTTGTGACGCTCATGGGCGAGCCGGAAAAGGTCCGCCCCTTCCTTCGCCGCACCCGCGCCGACGGCGTGCCCGACAACGGTCTGGCTGTTTTCGAGTTCTCCCGTGACCGGCTGGCCACGATACGGACCTGCATCACCGAGGCGCAGGGTTTCCAGCGCCGGCATCTTACGGTGATGGGCGACAAGGGGACGCTCATCCTCCAGCCGCTGGAATCCAAGGGCAACATGTCCGGCGGTGTTCTCAAGCTGGCGTTGGAGGAGGACCGCGGCGGTTTCAAGAAAGGCGTGCAGACCGTCGAGATGCCGCCCCTGAAGGATCGCTATGAAGACCAATGGCGGGAGTTCGCCGCGGTGTTGAACGGGGAGATGGTCAATCCCTACACCTACGAGCACGATTACATCGTGCACAAGTGTCACCTGGAAGCCTGCGGCCTGCCGCTCGATGTGTAAGAGGGAAGGAAAACATGAAGAGACGGAGTTTTATTAAGACATTGGCCGTCGGCGTCGGTAGTCTGTCGGTCCTGGACGCGCGCGCTCAAAGCGCGGCGCCGGCGCAGAAACCCCTCCGCGTCGCGCTGATTGGCTGCGGCGGCCAGGGCGTTGGAACATTGTTGCCCCAGGCCTGCGCCGAGCGGGTGGTGGCGCTGGCGGACCCGGACCCTCGTTGCATCGACGCGGCATTGGCGCGGGTTCGCAAGACGACGCCGTCGGCGGACACCGCCGCGATCCGGACGTTCCCCGACTATCGCAAGCTGTTCGATGTGATGGGCAAGGAACTGGACGCGGTCATCATCGCCACACCCAACCACCAGCACGCGCCGCCGGCGCTGATGGCCATGCGCCGGGGCATTCACGTGTATCTCGAGAAACCCCTGACGCAT
>CAZAAF010000269.1:0-6466 GCA_964482575.1 uncultured Verrucomicrobiota bacterium
ATAGAGGTGGGGCGTCTCCGGCGACCAGACGGCCGCTCCGGTAATGGGAATCGCCAGCGACTGCACACTGGCGCCCTGCGGCAGCGCGCAGTGGAGCGTCTTCCGGTACGGGCCGCCGCTGCCGTTTTCCGGCAGCAACGCCACCTCCAGGTCCGCGGCGCATGCCGTGGCGGAATCCAGCTCGACCTTCACGCGGGCCCTGCCATCGGAGAGATCGTTGCGCGCGAACACCTCCGACACCCGCACCGGTCCGGTTTCCTCGAGGTACACGTCGCGATGAATGCCGAAGCCGCATCCGGCGTGATAGCCGATCGGCAGATTGCCGGGGATGGACTTGGCGCGGTCGGGTACATAGCGTTGCGCGGCGGCGCGAACGTCCGGGAACACGCCCCAATACGTCATCGGTTCGCCGTACGAGCGGCCGGCGATCACCCGCACGGCGAGGGTGTTCTCCTTCCGGATTTTCCCCGTCACATCGAAGCGGAACGGCTCGTAATAAACGCGGTGGGCGCCGAGCCACTCGCCGTTGAGCCAGACCTGCGCCTCCCACTCCACGCCGTCGAAACAGAGCCACAGGCGTTTGCCGGCCGGCGGCGGCCCGGCCCGGAACGTGGTGCGATACCAGACAATCGTGTCGGCGGTCGTTTCGCTGTTCTTCCAGACATCCACTTTCTGCGGATCGCGCGCGGTGGCGTCGCCCTCGCGCGTCCGGTAACGCCACTCCGGCACCGTGGTCGTCTGCCAGGCCGCATCGTTGAAATCCACCGGATGCCACGCCGGCGCGGGTGGGATGCCCTCGACCTTCGGCGACTCCTTCGCCTCATAGGTGAACTTCCATTCCGCCGGCAGCGCGGTCCATACGCGTGCCGGCAGCGGCGGGGGCAGGGAGCGCAGGAACGGCTCGTAATGCCGCCGCAATTCGCCGATACGCGCGTCGAGTTCCTGCGGATTCACCGGGGCGGCGAACCGCGGTTCCTCGCCGCGGCCCGGCAGCGACACCGTGAGCAGGAGGGTCAGCGCCGCGACACCCCGCACGAGGGGTTTCGTGACGATCCCGCGTTTGGGACCCGGGCATTCCATCGGCATCGTGGGCGCATGCATAAGGGACTCCTGGTTATGGTTTTGATTCGGACGGCGCGACGCGGCTCATCGCGCGGCCGGATAGAGCAGCGGAAAATTCCGCGAGAACGGTTCCTGATATTGATAAAGCTCCGGATAGCCGAACGAAGGATGGGTCAGCGGCGCGGGTTCGCCGCGCAATGCCGCCAGCGCCCGGCGCAGCCGGTCACGGGTCTCTTCCAGGCCGACAAAGCGTTCACCGATGAACCAGCGCGACCACTTGGGCGTCTCGGCACGCCGCAACGCGGCGAAGATCCGGTCGGACGCCGCGAGCGACTGCTCCAGATGTTGGATGGCTTGGGGCTTCCGGTCCTCGCCGAAGGCCAGCATGGCCGCGGCATATGCCTCGAGCATCTCCAGCGAGTGGAGATGAACCGCACACGGCGTCAGCACGTGCGCCACAAAGAAATCGCGCCGCTCCGCGGGCACACGCGATTCCAGCGCCGCGGCGTCGGCGGCCAGCGCGGCGACGTAACTCCGATTCGTGGCGGCGAACTGCCGGGTGTCGTGCAGTTTCGTCAGCGGGTCGTCCTTCAACTTGTGATTGCCGTTCTTGAGGCGGGGCGCCATGGCGCGGTCGAGGACGCGCAGCATCGTGTGCAGGGTGTTGTCGCCTTCGCGCCGGTCGTCGCGCTGGTAGGGGATGTCGAAGTACCGGGCGTAGATCGCCGCGATGTCCGGTGCCAGCGGCGCGCCGAACTGCCGCCGGCTCCAGTCGGCGAGGAAGGTGTCCTGGTTCTCGCGGTCGCCGCGTGCCAGCCACGGCGCGGCGTTCCACGTCAGCCGCATCGCGCACTCGGTCGAGAGCGGCACGGGGCGCACGTCGCTGACATTGACGAGGAAAAAGTTCGTCGCGCCGGCGCGGGCGAACCGGCCCAGTTCGTGCGCGATGCGGCCGGGATTGACCATCTCGCTCAACTGATTGGCGCGCCCGCTGAGCATGGCGGTGTGATAATAGGTGCCCTGGCCGGCGCGGACGGTGTTGTTGTCGCGGATCATGCCGGTGCCGTCGTCGGGCCAGACTTGTACGACGTCGGCGGGCAGTTGGAGATGGCCCGCATGCATCATCTCGGCGCCCTCCATCCAGAGGTTCGCAATGATCATGGCGTGCGGGTCGGCGGCGCGAATCAGTTCCACCTGTTTGGCGATGGCCCGGGTGATGACCGCACCGCGCGCCTCGGGCGTCTTCAACTCCGGCTCGTCCGTCCAGAACGGGCGGTCGTGCTTGCCACGATAGCCGACGGTCCAGACGACTTCGCGGCCCTTGTACGCCTCGATGCAACGGCGCCAGTAGTTTTCCATGATGTCGGGATGTTTGGAGAACGAGAATGGCACGTCCTTCGGCCAGCGATACGTGTTCAGTCCGACGACGAGGATGTGGTGCATGTTCAACGCCAGCCCGCGCCGGGCGGCCAGTTCCCAGCAGCGTTCGTCGGGATAATTGAACGTGCCCGGCACGATCAGGTTACCCCGCAGCCGCAGGATGGTCTCGCAGATGCGGTCGAGCATCTCCAGCGAGAAGACGTTTTCGCGCAGCGGGTCCGGCGAGAAGCCGCCGAGCAGGTCCTCGTCGTTGATGAACCAGCCGCGATACCGGAAGGTCGGCGGGCCGAAACGTCGGTCGAGATGACCGGTGACCTCGACGCGTCCGCGAAACGCCGGCTCCTTGTCCGCCCAGAAATACCACGGGTCCACGCCGAGGAGTTCCTCCGACAACGCATAGGCGGCGTAGATCGCCCCGCGCACGTCCGTGCCGGTCGCCACCACGGCGGGCCGCCCCGCCGCATCGTGCTGGACGCGGAGCAGGAAACTCTCCGTGCCGGCGGGCGGGTCCTTCACCATCTCCTTCAACCACGGCCCCTTCAGGCCGAGGTACACGACAGGACCCGACGCGGTCGCCGGCGGCTGGTTCAGGATCACCGGGCGATGGCCGAGAACCTTGTACCAATCCGCCTGAACATCGGCCAGTGCGCGCTGCACGGCCTCGGGTTCGTCAGCCGCGATCACCCAGGGCGTGTCCGCGGTGAGCGTGAGGGGGCCGGGTTGATTGGCGTATCCGCTGGAACCAAACCAGAGACCCGCGAGGGAGGCACACACTGTGAGCAGGATGCGTTTCATTTGAAGGTCTTTCGTCCTTGTGTGCCGGCGAGAATAGGGCCTTGTTTTGATTGCGGTAAAGAGCCTTTTTGCGCTAAACAGGGTCCGATTTGCGTCAGACATGAAACGGCAACGGATCCAGCGTATCGGCCTCGCCTTCCCACTCGGCCTCGCGTTCGTGGAGCGCCTCTTGCACGGCATCCTGGGCTACGCCCGCGACCGGGGCGGCTGGGTCTTCACCCGGATGCCGGAACAGCTCCACCTCTCCATCGACTGGCTGGCGCACTGGCGTGGCGACGGGGCGTTTGCGTTGATCACCACGCCGGCGGACGCGGCGTTCGCGCGGTCTCTGCGGATGCCGGTGGTGAACTTCGCGGGATATCTGGCCGAGCCGGGCGTGCCCACGGTGATGGTGGACCACACGGCCATCGGGCGGTTGGCGGCGGAGCACCTGGCGGGACGGCGGTTTCAGAGGTTCGGTTATTACGGGACGCGCGGGCTGTTTTACAACGAACGGCGGCGCGCCGGGTTCATCGACGCCGTCGAAAAACAGGGTGGCCGGTGCAGTGTCCTGGAGGTGTCCGCCGCGGCACGGGGACGGCAGCCGTGGAGCCGCCAGGAGGAGGAATTGGAACGATGGCTGCGCACCCTGCAACCACCCGTGGCGGTGATGGCCAGCACCGACATGCGGGCCTGCATGGTTGCGGACGCGTGCGCGCGCCTGGGCTGGCGCGTGCCGGAGGACGTGGCGGTCATCGGTGTGGACAACGACCCGGTGGTTTGCGAGTTCAGCCGGCCGCCACTTTCGAGCGTATCGCGCCATGATGCGGAGGTCGGACGGCGTGCCGCGGCCCTGCTTGACCGATTGATGAGCGGCGCGCCCGTGCCGAGGCAGCCGATCCTAATTGCGCCCGACGGCGTCGTGGCGCGGCGTTCGACGGAGACCCTGGCCATCGAGGACCCGGTCGTGGCGGCGGTGGTGAGGCATGTCCGCGAACACGTACACGAACCCTTCGGCGTCGAACGCCTCCTGAACCTTGTCAAAGTCTCACGCCGGCGGTTGGAACACCGGTTTCAGCAAAGCCTCGGCTGCACACCCTACGCGTTCATCTCGCGACTGCGCGTGGAGCAGGCCCGGCAATGGCTGGCCGACCCGGAGAAGCGGACACTGACGGATATTGCCCGGGCGTGCGGTTTCAGCGAGTTGCGCCGGTTCCGGATGGTTTTCAAGCGGCTCACCGGATTGACCCCGGCGGCCTACCGGCAGCGGCAGCGCCCGGGCGGCCTTACCGCGCGACGGCGGAGAAAAGGATGTTGATGCCGATGTTCTTGGAATCGGCGGCTTCGTAACCGAGCGCGTACGGGGCCAGTGCGCCTTCCCAGCCCGCGCTCAGATCGAATTGGCTGTAAATGACCGACAGGGTCCCGTTCAGCTCGATGCCGTAAATCTCCGGCGCCATTTCCACCTGGTTGCCGCGCTTGGCGGCCAGTGCGGGGCGCGCCTTGACCGACGCGATGCCCATGGGCTCGCGGAAGAGCGCATTGCCCGGCGGCAGGGCGGTCAGCGACCGGCCCGGCAGCAGTTGGGCCATCTCCTGCCGGAACGCGGTGTCGAAGGAGGCGCGTCCCTCGCCCGCCTCGGCGAACAGGACGCCGCCGTTTTGCAGGAACCGCCGCAGGTTGGCGCGCTCGGTTTCGTTGAGGCTGAAATCGGTCGTGCCGGTCAGGTACAGGAACGGATATGCGTAGACCGATGCGTCGGAAAGGCTCACCTGGTTCAACTCGAACGAGACCGGCGTGCCGGTGACGGTGTGGAAGAAATTTAGCAGCATGGGGAACGCCGCGGAGCGGGTGCGCCACATGCCGTTGTGCATGACCTGGCCGACGCGGAACTTGCCGGCGGTCTTCTTGTCGGCATTGATCAGCTCCACGCTCTTGCCGACGCTGCGGCCGGCGTCGCGCATGGCGGTGACGTAGCTGAAGAGGTTTGCCCCGAGCTTGCGGGCGTCCTCGTTTTCATAGCCCCAGCTCTCATGCTTGTTGGATTCCCATCCGCACGAAAAATCCCAGCGCGAGATGAAGATGGCGGTGCGGTTGTCAATGTCCAGGCCGTCGAGATGGGGGTAGGAGACCTGCGCGGGGACGACGCCATCCTTCACCATGCGGGCGCGATACTTGACCTTCTCGATGTTGTAAAACGAATGGAAGACGGGATGGTCGATGCGCAACTGATACACCGGCTGCTCCGGCAGGATGTCGCGGGCCGCCTGCAACGCGGACTTGTAAAAGTCGGGATGACCGACCAGGGCGTTGAAGATGATCGTGCCGCCATTGAGCAGGTAGGCGCGCAGGGTCTTCACCTCGCGCTCGTCCAGCTTGAAGGGTTTGTAGCCCGACCGATAGAGCACGGGGTTCTTCGTTGGGTCGGTGGAGATGTCGGTGAAGCTCTTGATGTTCGAGGAGAAACTGACGTTCATCCCGGAACTCATGGATTCCAGCAGGCCCTTCAGATCGTTGGGCGTGCGCGCCCAGTCCTCGGGGTCGGACGTGCGGATTTTGGTCACCAGCACGGGCGGCACGGGCGGGTTCTTCTTCTCCTGGCGCTTCTGGAACACGGCCGGATAGGGCAGCGGGGCCATGCCTTCCGAGGAATTGACGTGGGCGGGCGGGGGCGCGGCGCGTTCCAGCGGCGGCGGCTCCGGCGGCTTGGGGTCTGCCAGCGCAACACCTGCCACGAAGGCAAGTGCCGCGGCCATTACGGCTCTCGGATGTGTTTGCATGGTCATGACTCCCGTACGCTGGCGTGGAGGTTCGGGCTTTCACGCCGTTGCAACTGACAATCTACCATAGTCTTTCCAAAAGTGCCCGCCTTGAACAGTCGCATAAATATGCTCTTTAACAAATCAGGCATGCCGGGGTAGGCTGGCCGCGCCGTGAGCATGCTTGGAGACATCCGCTTCATCGTTGGCGCGATGGCCATGGCCATTTCGCTGGCCGGCTTCGCCCGGACGGCGGAGGCCGCGGAGGAACCGCCGGCGGGCGATTACCTCCTGCGGCGCTGGGACGTGGACGACGGACTGCCGGACGACGCGGTCACCACGATCACCCAGACGCGGGACGGTTATCTTTGGGTCGGCACCGCCCGTGGCCTGGCGCGATTCGACGGCGTCCGTTTCCGGCTTTTCACGACGGGCAACACCCCTGTGCTGGTGTCCGACCACATCCGTTTCCTGGCGGAAGACAACGACGG
>CAZAAF010000269.1:6476-6710 GCA_964482575.1 uncultured Verrucomicrobiota bacterium
GCTCTGGATCGGATTGAACCGCGGAGGGATCGTTCGCCACCGCCATGGGGCGTTTGAAACCATGGCGTTGCCCGCCAACACCTCCGCCAACGGGCCGACCTCGCTTGTCCCGGATGGCGAGCGGGGCATGTGGGCCGGCCTGCCGAATCTGCGCGCCATGCGCTGGCGCGACGGCCGGTGGACGGAATTTGGCGCGGCGGATGGCATTGCCGGGAGCGGCGCGGTCAACTGCAT
>CAZAAF010000270.1:0-3479 GCA_964482575.1 uncultured Verrucomicrobiota bacterium
GCCAATAGCTATCGAATGGAAAGCTCCCGTCCCACTCCGACGAGCTGCTCGAATCGCCGCCCGTGGTGTCGAACATGCTGGAACTGTAGTTTTGGATGGCAACAGAGCTGGGTGGGTCTTGCGCTTGAGTTCCGACCACGCATGCCCATGCCGCGAGGAGAAAACAACCCGTGCGGAAAAACTTCGCAATCGTGGATTGATGAAAGGGGGCGGCCCCCGGACCGGACGGCCCAGACCATAATCTTGTGTTCGATAACGAATGCCTTGGTATTCGCTCGTTCAAAATCGCACCTCCTTGTTGGTCGCCAACGACTTCTGAACCGCCGAATGGACAAACGAATATCAGAAGTCCGTCAGGTGTTCAACAAGGTAGTGGCGGGTATTGTGTCAGGAGGTGCTGGCCACGAACGACGCGAATGGGAATTGGTCCACGGATTACACGGATTACACGAAGAGGATTGAAGAAACACCACGCGGGTTTGGATGGACACGGGGGACCAAGTGGCGTATGAAACGGCGAACCGAAGGAGCACTCATGAAAATGAAACTGACCATTGGACTGGCTGCCGCTGTCTTCAGCCTGATGACCCTCACCGCGATGGCCCAGGCCCCCGCGAACAATACGGAAACCCCCGCCATCGAGAATCCCTTCACGGGCGCCGTCTTCATCATCAATCCCACGGCGTTGACCCTGAAGCCGGTGGACACGAGCGCGCCCGCCGCGCCCAACGCAGCGCCGCGGATCAAGCCGGGCGCGAAGAACGTGCATTTCACCCTCAAAGGGGCGCGCGTCACGCGCGGCGGCTGGCATCCCTTCGACCTGAAGGACATCCGCCAGGGCGACATCGTGACGGTCTCGTTTGCCCCACCGCAGGCCGGCGCGTCCAAGTTCGCCGCCACCCAGATCGACGTGAACAAACCGGTGACGCCCGCGGACAAGCTGCCGGTCCTGAGCAGGCCGGGGAAGCTGCTGTTCGAGGATGATTTCTCGCGCACCGAGATGCCGCCGAAATGGCGGCTGGGCAAGGGGTTCTGGGAAATCCACAACGGCACGGTTGTCGCGGCGGAGAATCCGGAGGATCATCATGGCGCGTATGCCTACGTCGAACCGCGCTTCCCCTACAAGGACATCGTGGCGGAGTTCGACTTCAAGTTCGACGGTTCCACGGGCTGCCACTTCATGATGGAGGACAGCAATTACAAGGGCGCGCACGCCGGGCACATCATCCGCGCCACCATCACGCCCACCACGGCCAACGTGGCGGACTCGAAGTTCGGCGGCATGAAGAACGAGATCCACGACAAGATGAAGGACCCCAGCACGACGGAGGATGAGAAGAAGAAGCTCCAGGAGAGCATCAAGGACAAGTCCGCCACGTACAAGATCGCCCTCGATGTGACCAAGTGGCATCAGGGACGCGTGGAGGTGGTCGGGGACGAGATGCTGCTCACCGTGGATAGCCGGCCCGTGGCCTATATCAAGTCCGAGGGCGTCAATCACCCGACCAAGAACATGATCGGCTTCACCATTGCCGGCAAATCCACGCAATTGGACAACCTGAAGGTGTGGGAAGCCACCGTCCGCCCCGACTGGCCCAAGAACCGCGCGGACCTGACGGCGGTGTTGCAGAAACAGTAGGAACCTGCCGCATGACAACCTCCCCCCAGATCACCCGCCGGGACTTCCTGGCGCGTGCGAGTGTGGCCGGGGCCGCTTTCGCGGGATTGTCCCGCATCGAGTCGGCCGAGCCGTCCGCAAAACCGGCTGGAGCGACGACCCTTGCGCTGGTGGGCACCGCCCACAGCCACACCGGTGGCATCGTCAACATCCTGAAGAAACACCCGGAAACGAAAATCAAGTACGTCTGGGACCCGAACGCCGAGCGGGGCACCAAGTGGGCCAACAAACTCGGCAGCCGGTTCGTGGCGGACGATGCCGCTATCTGGGCCGATCCCGAGGTGCAGGGCGCGGTGATTTTCACCGAGACCAGCCTGCATCGGCGGCTGGCCCTCGCAGCGGCGAAGACGCGCAAACATCTGTTCATCGAAAAACCGCTCGCCACCAACGGGCGCGACGCGCGGGAGATCGCGCACGCCATCGAACAGGCCGGCGTGCTGTTCACCACCGGCTATGCCCAGCGGGTCAGCCCGATCAATCTGTTCATCAAGTCGCAGATCGAACAGGGCCATTTCGGCACCATCACCCGCGTGCGGGCCTCGGTCTGCCACGACGGCGTGCTGGAGGGCAAGGCCAAGTTCGACACCGATTATCACTGGTTCGTGGAACGCCAACGGGCGGGCGTCGGCGGGTTTGGCGACCTGGGAACGCACGGGCTGGATGTGCTCATGTGGATGTTCGGCGATGTCCGGGAAGTAAGCGCGGACATCAAGGCCGTGGTGAAGCGGTACCCGGACTGCGACGAGTGCGGCGAGGGATTGCTGCGGTTCAAGAGCGGCGTCACGGGCACCCTGGCTGCGGGCTGGGTGGACGTGGCCAACCCCGTGTCGCTGCTGGTCTCGGGCACGCTCGGTCATGCGGTGGTGTTCAACGGCCAGTTGTATTTCAAGAGCAGCCAGGTACCCGGCGCGGATGGCGTCAAACCGTGGACCGACCTGCCCCCCGCCCCGCCCCCGCCGCTGGAGCAGTTCGTGCTGGCCGTGGAGGGCAAGACGGGGCTGCCGCTGGTCACGCCGCGGGAGGCTGCCGATCGGGTCTGCGTCATGGAGGCGTTGTATCGCTCTGCGGCTGATCACCGATGGCTGGCGCCCAAGTGAAAAGGCCCGGTTCGGATCCGTGCCAAAGCCGTGCAGGACAATCACCCAAGCACCTTCCATATAAACACTTGCGAAATCGATGGCGTTTCAACAGGTCAAGCAAGGTGGAGGTTCATTTGACAGAAGAGCATTCGGGCGTAAGTTATATCCCTTCGGGTTTTCGAGAACCGCGGAGGATGTGTTTTTTGCATCTTGGGAAGGAGATCAGCCTATGCAAAGGGATGCGCAACCTCTGAAGCCCACATCAGAGGAAATTGCCCGATTGGCGTACCTCATCTGGGACAAGGAAGGGCGGCCTCAAGGACGCGATTCGAAACACTGGTTCGAAGCCGAATCGCTGTTGCTGGCCGCCACACGGCAGGAACTGAAAAGCCTCCACACAGCCATGGTTCGTGAACATCTCCAGGATTACAGGATAAACCACAGGGAATCCAACCGCCGCGCTCACCGCGCGGCAGCCAAAAGTGCTGCATGAACGCCCCCGACCCGCCGGTGTGGATGAATATCAAGCCGCTGATACCACCGGCAGATCCGCTGCTCAAACGCCTCCACGCCCCGCGTCAAAACCGCATGCTCACGGAGTTGATCGTCCGGCTTCAGGTGCTCCGGTTGCGCGGCAATGACCGGACGGTTCGGAAGCTCATGCGTCGCTAACCCCGGGCGCCATCGCCCGTCCGTTCATCCAACCGTCCCGGCCGTTCCCG
>CAZAAF010000270.1:3489-6697 GCA_964482575.1 uncultured Verrucomicrobiota bacterium
GCCGGCGCGTCGGCCACGGGCGGAATCCCCACGCTGAACGCATCGAGATCCCCGCCATACTGCCGCAGGTAGTAGAGCGAGTAGGAACGATGGAAGACCAGGATCGGCAGGAACAACACGGTGCTGATGTAGGGAAGCACCAGCAGGCAGCACCCAACCAGACAGAGGCAACAGGTGACGACCAGAAGGAGCAGGACTGACAGGCTAATCGCAAGATGCAGAACGATCTGGAACAGGAGATACAGGACGAAGCGCCCCACGTTGGCGGCCAGTATGGTGCGGAATTCCCGCCAGGCCGCCAGGCACTTGCCGCTGCGCAGGAACATGATCGGCACCACGAAGTCCGTGGTGAACTTGTAGATCACCCCGAACACGCAGCCCAGGAACAGCAATCCGAGGACTAGAAGGATCAGGTCCTTGAGGTCAGTCCCCGTAAATCGCCAGGCCGAGAGCATCCGGTAAACGACAACGCCTCCCATGACGACCAGCGGCAGCGTGAAAACCATCGCTATCATCTGTAACACGAACCGGAACCAGAACAGGCTGTTGCCCTGAACCCTGAACCGGCTCCACGGCACCTGGACCTCGGCCACATCGAGGGCCACACAGTGGAGAAACATGAATTTGCCCCGGCTGTTGACCCACAGGATCGCCACACCGATGACAAACCCAATGACCACCAACACCGCAACGACCGGGATGATCCAGTGCAGGTTGTCCAACACAAACGTCCTGGCCTGTTCAAATTGATGGCGAAGGCTTGCGTGATGATCCTGCGAAGGCAGGTTGAAGTTGCCGCCCGATCCCTGCTCCCCCAGGAGGGCCAGCCACGCACAGAAGCCGATCGTCATCCATTTGGTGAGGTTGAAGGGCCGGAACAACATGGCCTTCACCCGTTCGATGGCCGGTAGAATGGGATCCACCACACTGATGGTTGCCGGGCCTGACGTCATAAGTCACCTCCACGTATAAACTGGATTGTGGAGCCTATAATAAACCATCCGGATGATAAGAGCAATGCTACAACAGCGGTCGAGCGCGGCATCCCTCCCCTTGCACCCTCCCTGGCGTTTCGACAGGCCTGCCGTGCGAATCAATCCGGCCACCGCTCATCCATCAACGGGACCCTGGCCGGCGGCGCGACCATCTCCCCGGCCAGCCAGTCCACAAAGCCCTCCGTCGCCCAGACCGCCCTGTCCGCAACCGCCCGGCACTGGGACAGCACGGCATCAATCTGCTTCAGCAGATCAGGCAATTGGTTGGATTTGGTGAAGTATCCGCCGGCTCCCAGCCGGTAGGCGCTGGCCTTGTGGCCGATCGATTCCGATGCGGTCATGATGCAAATCGGCACATCGCGCATGTCGGCCTTGCTCCGGAGAATCCGGCACACTTCCAGTCCCGCCATTCCCGGCAGCATCAGGTCCAGCACGATCAGGTCGGGCCGGCAGTGAATCGCTTCCTCCAACCCGCACACGCCATCGGCGGCAAGAACCGTGTCATATCCCTTCTGTTGCAACCGGTATTTCAACAGGGCGGCAAAATCCGGTTCATCTTCAATGACAAGAACCCGCTTCCGCTGCACGTCTTTTACGTCCATGGTACAATTCTGGCACTGGGGAATGGCAGGCGGGTGCCGGTCATGTAACAATTGCGTAACACCTCTCCCCGCGACCCTGCACGGGGCCGCGTCTTCACCGCATCGTCACCTCCCGGTCATCCGGCTGGCACAAACGTCGTCCACCGTGTACCGTGCTTGATTGAGAACAGTGGCAGGCCGTCAGGCTCCTTGAGGGGAAACCCATGAATGCCCGGAACATGACAGACAGATTGCGCCGTTTGGATGGTGAGGAATGGCTCGGCGTCGCCGTCATCATCGCCCTGGCCGTTGTGGTTGCCATCTTCGGGGCAACCTATTGATCCGGGGAAATGCCGGGGAGTTTCTGGCAGCAACGGTGGGTCATCAGGACAAAAAAGTAGCACGACGCCGGAGCTGTCGTACCAACTCTTCACATCGGTCTTCCGACTCCTGCGTCGTGCTGGACTAATATCGCACTCGCCGCCGATTTCGCAAGTGGCACCGTCCCAACTCCCGTCTCCAAGGTCGGTTGTCAAAGCACCCGTCCCGCCCACTTCGCAGAATTTCGCTTCCGGCGCGCGGGATATTGTGGTTAAAGTGCGCGACCCATAGCGAGGAAGACCATGAGCGAGCACGAACCGTTTCATTTTCATTCGCTGGACGAGGTACGCCGGCGCATTGCGGAACTCGGGCTGGACCTCGATCTGAGCGACGACCTCACGCCGCTGCTCCAGCCGGTGAAAGCCGGAGGATTCACCCTACCCAACCGGTTCGTCGTGCTGCCAATGGAAGGGTGCGATGGACTGGCCGACGGCTCGCCGGATGCACTGACGTTTCGCCGTTACCAGCGTTTCGCCGCCGGGGGCGCCGGGTTGCTGTGGGTCGAAGCCACGGCGGTGGTGCCGGAAGGCCGGGCCAATCCGCGGCAGTTGTGGATTCACGAAAAGACCATTGCGGCGTTCGCCCAACTGGTGGGCGGGGCGCGCAAGGCGGCGCGCGAGGCCTGCGGGCCGTCGCACCGGCCGATGCTGGTCGTGCAATTGACCCATTCGGGCCGGTACAGCCGGCCCCTCCGCCAGCCCCAGCCGATCATCGCGCATCATTCGCGTTTTCTCGACCCGACGCACAATCTGCCGCCGGACTACCCGCTCATCACGGACGAGGAGTTGGAGCGGCTGGAGGATCGCTATGTCGAAGCCGCGCTTTGCGCGCAACGCGCCGGGTTCGATGGCGTGGATGTCAAGGCGTGCCACCGGTATCTCGTGTCGGAACTGCTGGCGTCGCATACGCGCCAGGACAGCCGCTACGGCGGGTCGTTCGAGAACCGTTCGCGTTTCCTGCGCAACGTCGTCGCGAAAATCCGGGCCGCCGCCCCGAACCTGATGGTCACGTCGCGGATGAACGCCTTCGATGCCATCGCGCATCCCTACGGGTTCGGCATGGACCCGTCCGACCCGGCGAAGCCGGATCTCACCGAGCCGATCGCCATCGTCCGTTTCCTCCAAAGCCAGGGCGCGCCGCTGGTCAACATCACCATCGGCAACCCCTATTTCAACCCGTACGTCAACCGGCCGTTCGACCTGCCGATAGCGGGCGCGCAAGCCGCCGGCCGTGGTCCCGAGGCTCCTGTCC